>JAYVPS010000300.1:0-3275 GCA_043757225.1 Cytophagales bacterium
AATAAAAGAAGCAGACACGGAAACCATTAAGAAGCACTCAGAATTAGTTGCAGAGATATTGACCAAAAAATCACAAGACAAATCTGTCGATACAACAGAATTAGAAACCCAAATAGACCAATTGGTTTATAAGCTTTACGAATTGACGGAAGAAGAAATAAAGATTATTGAAGGCAACACCGAGTATTAAACTAACATAAAAAAATAAAGCTATGGCAACCAAGACAGTTCCAGTAAAACCTCACAAAAGGTCAACACCATCACCGACACCAAGAAAAAATCCTGATGCTCCAAAGCCAGGGCCAAAGACAGTTCCAGTTGAACCACACAAACGGACACCATCAAAGAAATAATGACACCAATGCCAACGCTTCACAGCCACACACATTGCCAAGTCGCACAAGCCAACGCTCAAACCTTACAGCGATATACCCTCAAATGATCCGCGGGCTCTGGGGCAGATGGCGGTCTCGATCGAAAAATATCAGCAGCTCGTAACCAAGCTCGATAAAAATGGATTCAGGATTTATACACATGCTATTGGCGATAGGGGTGTGCGCGAGTCTCTTGATGCTTATAAAAAAGCATTAGAAGTAAATGGCAAAAGGGATGCTCGTCACAGGATAGAGCATATCGAAACGGTTTCACCAGAAGATATTCTACGGTTTTCTCAACTTGGTGTAATGGCCTCGATGGAACCCATCCATGCGGATCCCGGCACTATGGAAATATGGATTAAGGCCATCGGCCCTGAGCGCCTGCCTTGGTCGTTTGCATGGGCGGAAATGTTGAAGAACAAGGCTATGTTGGTTTATAGCAGTGACTGGCCAGCGTGCCTTGATATAAATCCCATCCGTGGGATTCATGTAGCCGTGAACCGAAGAACGCCTGAAGGGTTTCCGGAAAAAGGATGGTTACCCAAGTTAAAGGTTACGATTGCCCAAGCGATGAAAGCCTATACTTCTACCGGAGCGTATTCTTCCTATGAAGAAAACCTCAAAGGACAACTTAAGCCAGACTACCTCGCTGACATCATTGTGTTCTCTGACAATTTGTTTACGATCAGCCCAATGAAAACTTACCAAACGAAAGTAGTACTCACGATCTTTGACGGTAAGATTATTTACAGCGACCTAAAGTAACTGCCGTTTACACAAACAGTTGAATACTCCCGAAAGTATAGGTGTTAAAATGGTATATAGTAATAAAATGCAAATCCACTTCAGGCTCTGAACACAAGAAGAAATGGAGCGATTTTTTAAAGCTTTCGGAAGGAGGAATCGTAACGATTCGCTAGAAGATATGTTTTAAAAATTCTAACCGCGTGTATTTTTCTTCGAAATATTCTATATTTCAGATTAACTAATTTATTTTCAGTTGGGCTCCGCTGTCTTAACTATGAAGAGCATTCAATCAGCCGTTGAGATTAAAGAGCCTCGTATCAAGCCAACAGTTGATGTAGATACACTTACGTCTATCGATCCTGCATCGCTCGAAGATTCATTTGTGTATGTGCATTGCCATTTTGGAAATACTTCCGATGAAATGTTAATTAGAATTTGGCTTACTACCTTTCTGATTGATCGGGATTCGGCCATGAAATCTCAATTGATTCATGCGGAAAATATCTCTTATGCACCTCAATGGACAATCATCCGCGGTAAGGTAGAATTTACATTCTTATTGATTTTTGGAGGCTTACCAAAAAGCTGCAAGGTTTTTGATTTGGTAGAGGAGATTGCACAACCAGGAGGTTTTTGCATAAAAAGTATCAAACGAAATGAGACGGACGTTTACCATATAGACATTCACTAAATAAAATTATATGATTAGTAGAAGAGAAGTTCTAAAATACCTTGGTCTGTCGGCACTTTCATTTTCGGCATTGTCTACTCACGCCAACAGGTTAGAGATTGAACCTTTGCTTAGCGCTGAGGATCCAAAATTCTGGCAAAGTGTGCGTAATCAGTTTATGCTTTCTAAGGACAGCGTATTTTTTAATACAGGCACAGTGGGGGTTATGCCAAAGGCGGTGGTTGATAAAATGATGGAACACTCGAACATGATGGCTACTCATGTAGCAGATTGGGCCTATAAAGATGACAATAAAGAACAATTTATCAGTGGCTATAACAACTTGATTCCTATTCGTACCAAAGTAGCGAAACTTCTAAACTGTGAAGTGGGGGAGATTGCAATGACAGATAATGTGACCAATGGTATGAGTTATATCGCCAATGGCATAACGCTTCACCCTGGCGATGAAATTTTAACTACGGATCAGGAGCATGGCGGAGGTCAATCATCTTGGAAAGTAAAAGAAAAAAGAGTTGATGCTGTTTTTAAAACTGTGGCTATCGGGAAGCCAATAAACAGTTCTTCGGAAGTGTTCGACACAATTGTTAAGGCGTTAACACCTAAGACAAAAGTATTGATGCTTTCTCACATGATTTCAGGAACCGGTGCGATTTTGCCTGTGAAGGAATTGTGTGCCGAAGCACGTAAGCGCGGTATATTCACAGTACTGGATGGTGCGCAGACAGTAGGTCACATAAAAATTGATTTAAAAAACATTGACTGCGATGCGTACGTAGGATGTTTTCATAAATGGATGGGCGCGCCTACAGGCACCGGATTTATGTTTGTGAAAGCAGATAAGTTGAAAGACCTGTGGACTACCATTGCCAGTTACCGCTGGGATGACCATGCCGATGAAGGTTTTCGGTTTACTCAACGCGGCACCGGCAATTTCGCCATTTTGCTTGGGCTCGAGGTAGCACTCGACTTTCACTTTCAAATCGGACCGGATAAGGTTTATGAACGGATTAAATTTTTAGGTGAACGTTTGCGCACCGGGCTGCAACAGAATAAGAAAATAAAAATCTTTTCGTCTAAAGAAGAAGCGATGTGTGCTGGGATCACCTTGTACAATATCGAAGGATTTACCGGCACCCAGATACAAGACGCCTATTGGACGAAAGCAAAAATGCGTCCACGCTCTCAAGGCGATATTTTTGGCGTGCGACATTCTACTCATATTTTTAATAGTGTGGAAGAGATTGATAGGGCAATTAGGTTGGTGAATGAGTGGGCTGCATAGAATGGTTGGAAGTATTTAAGGGCATCTCTTCCATATAACATAAACTTAGGGGAGACCTTTGACTGGGTGCATTCCAAATTGTCGCGGCACGAAACGTTCCTAACGGAACGTAAAATGCACTCTCGCTATCTTTTCTACCCACCAATCGTCCCTTCGGGACGTATCGCGGGTAGTA
>JAYVPS010000301.1:0-12143 GCA_043757225.1 Cytophagales bacterium
ACACGCACAAACCAACGAGACATCAAAAATAAACAGCCTAATAAATGTCCATTAGAGACTATCGTCTAAAAAATAGCCTAATAAATGTCCATTACTCCGGAAAAGAGAAATAAATCTAGCTCGGAATAAATTGATTGGAGCTCTTCGTCACTTATTACATATGGAGGGAGAAGGTAAAGGACATTGCCCAAGGGGCGCAACAATATTCCTTTGCGAATGAAATGGGAGTAAATTTTCTTTCTCAGGGGGTTTATATAAGATGTTTTTTCGGGAGTTTTCAACTCAACTGATAAGATAGTGCCAAGGGTTTTGACTCCATTCAATGCGGGATGGTGTTCATTTTTTTTCTTAAATTTTTCGTGAGCTATTGAAATTCTATGAATATTATCTAAGCATTCTTTTTGGGTGAGTAATTGGAAACTTGCATTGGCTGCAGCACAGGAAAGGGGATTTGCTGTGTAGGAATGACCATGAAGAAATGTTTTAGAAGAATCGGCAGAGTTAAAGGCAGCTATGATATTTTCTGAACAGCTTGTAACCCCCATTGGCAAAGCTCCTCCGGTTATCCCTTTTGAAAGAGCTATAATATCAGGTTTATCTTTTAAATAATCGCTGGCAAATAATTTGCCGGTTCGACCAAAGCCGGTAAAAACTTCATCCGCAATACAAACGACATCATTCTCATGAGCCAATATGATAAGCTCATCTAATATTTGAGGAGGGTAGATTCTCATCCCGGCCGCGCCTTGGACTAGGGGTTCAAAAATAAATGCGCCAACATCTCCTTTTTTTAAAAGTATTTTAAAATCGTCAATGACTTGATTTGAATTATCTTCCGTAGGGAATTCTAGAAAATCAACTTGAAATAGATAGGGATCAAAAGCAGTCGCAAAAGAATTACGAGCACCGACTGACATTGAGCCAAATGTATCGCCGTGATAGGCGCCATCAAAAGCAACGATTTTATTTTTAGTTTTAATTCCTTGATTGTGCCAATATTGAATGGCCATTTTTAAACCCACCTCTACTGCCGTACTCCCATTATCTGAAAAGAAGATTTTTGATTGATTCTTCGGCAGGATACTAAGAAGATTTTCAGCAAGGGTAATTGCTGGCTCGTGGGTGAAGCCGGCAAAAATTACGTGTTCTAATTTTCTTGCCTGGTCGGCTATTGCTTGTGCAATAAATTGGTTGCTGTGCCCGTGAATGTTTACCCACCACGAGGATATAGCGTCAATAATTTTACGACCATCATTGGTGTACAGGTAAATACCTTCGGCTGAGGTTATCAATAATGGCTCTTCTTCTCCTTGAAGAGGCGTGAAGGGATGCCAAATATATTTTTTATCTTTTTCTTGAAGGGTCATGCTAACTTTTGTCTCAATTTCTCAGCGTATTCTTTGATGATGGTTTGATTTATTTCTGTTTCTTCTTTGATGTGCCAAAGAAATCTATAATCGGAATGTTTAAGGATGATTCGCTCGCTTTCCGGATTTGACTTTCCGTTGAAGATAATGCCAGCAACATTTAAATTTCGTTGCTTTAATAAATTTACCGTAAGCAAGGTATGGTTGATGCTGCCTAGGTAAAGATTAGCAACAAGAATAATCGGAGTGTTTAACCTGTTGGCCAGATCGATTACGAAATCATTGTCATTTAAAGGCACTAGGCATCCACCTGCTCCTTCAATTATCAGGTTGTTGTTTGTTTTTGGGAGGACAAATTTTTCTATTTCAATTTTTATATGATCAATTTTGGCTGCGGCATGGGGCGATGCGGGTGTGTTTAGTAAATAGGTTTCTGGGTGAATTGTAGAGGATGGTACTAACTTGGTGATAGTATCTGAATCGCGGGGTAAGCCAGCCTGAACCGGCTTCCAATAATCAGCTTTTAAGGCCTCGCAAAGGATGGCAGAGATTAGGGTCTTACCGGAATCTGTGCCTATAGCCGTAACAAAATAATTCATAGAGATTATTAGAGATCACAAATTACAAATTCAAAATCATTTTAAATAGTAGATAAACGGAACGATCTATAGGTAAACATTTATTTTCAAAATGAGAGCCACAAAAAACTGACAACCACGCACGATCTTCGGCTAGGGATAGCAGTGTAAAGCCCACAGCTGCGAAGGCTTGCGCGGTTGGGCGAGGACTTGGAACGGATAGCCCGGCCTGAGTGAGTAGCTTTGTGTGCTGGCGCGAGGGAGCCGCAAAAGAATTGGATTAAAAGATTGTTAACATCTTAGCAGGCAATTGACTAAGTCGGTGATTTCTTTTTCTGAATTAAATTCATGGAGGCAGATGCGGATACGCTCGGCTCCGGGCTTTACGGTTGGTGTGCGGATGGCTCGACAGTCGAATCCGTTTTTTTGTAGCTGCTTGGCGAAGGCGAGGACTTCAGTATTGCCTTGGATCATAATGGACTGGATGGCGCTGGTGCTTTCGATTTTTCGGAGCCCTGTTTTTTTTATGGCTTCGAGGAAGAAGTTTGTTTTATAGGATAGTTGACTTTGAAGCTGAGGATGGTGGAGTAAATATTCGAATGCACCTTGAATGGATAATACACTGTGTGGAGACATTGCCGTTGTGTAAATAAAGGTGCGGGCGTGGTTGATGAGGAATTGGATTAACTTTTTTGAGCCAGCTACACATGCGCCATGTACACCCATTGCTTTGCCGAATGTATAGATGCGAGCGAAAATTTTGGACTCTATATTAAGAGACACGGCCAAGCCTGCACCTTTTTCGCCATAGCTACCGGTGCTATGAGCTTCGTCTAATATAAGGTAAGCGCCATACCGTTCAGCTAATATTATTAAGTCCTTTAGGGGACAGACGTCTCCATCCATTGAATAGACAGATTCAACAGCAATAAATATTTTTCCTTTTGCGGCTTTGATTTTTTTTTCGAGGTCGAGAAGATTGTTGTGAAGAAAACTGATTCGTGTGGCGCTACTTAAGCGCATACCATCATGCATGCATGCATGGACAAGCTCGTCATAGAGAATCGTGTCACCTTGTTGCGGAAGGCAAGAGAGCACAGCTATGTTTGCCATATAACCGGAACTGAACAACAATGTTTTTTCTGATTTAAAAACAGCTGATAACTCTGCTTCCACTTGTTCGGCCAACTCACTATTGCCAGCGAGTAGTCTCGACCCTGTTGATCCGTTGAGGGCATGATCGAGCGATTGAAATCTTTCAGCAATCTTTTTGTGAAGTTCTGATGAGCGGGCAAGACCTAGATAATCGTTTGAAACAAAATCAATCTTATTTTTTGTTATTGTCAACTCACGGAGTGTGCCAACAGCTTCGCGCTGGCGAAGTTTTTCTTCCAGCCATTCTTCTGACATTGCTAAAATTATTTACCTCGTGATTTTTCTATTGTGTCCCACAATTCGGGAGGGATTGCTTCGAGATGACTAAACTCGCCTCCGTTGAGAAGCCACTCTCCACCATCGATGGTAACAACTTCTCCATTAATATAGGCAGCGTAATCTGACATTAGGTAAGCGGCCAAGTTGGCGAGCTCTTGATGTTCGCCTACTCTTTTCAGCGGTACTCGCGAACCCGGATCAAATTTTTTTAACAATTCGCCAGGCAGTAATCGGCTCCAGGCTCCTTCGGTTGGGAAAGGGCCGGGGGCGATGGCATTGCTGCGGATTTTGTACTTCGCCCACTCTACTGCCAATGAACGTGTGAGTGCCAATACTCCGGCTTTGCTGCATGCTGAAGGGACTACATAGCCAGAGCCTGTCCATGCATACGTGGTTACGATATTTAAGAAAGTACCGGGTTGTTTTTTAGCTATCCAATTTTTGCCGATTGCAAGCGTCATGTAGTAAGTTCCTTTTAAAACAATATCGACTATGATATCAAAGGCGCGGTGAGATAGCCGCTCGGTGGGGCTGATGAAATTGCCAGCGGCATTGTTGAGCACCCCGTGGATCTGGCCAAAATGATTTTCGGTGTCTTTGATAACTTTTTCAATCTCCTCGTATTTGCGGATGTCGCACGTTAGCGGCAATACTTTTCCTCCTGTTTGTTGTTGTAGTTCGGCAGCGGTTTTTTCAAGCACGTCCATCTTGCGGCTGGTGATGACCAGGTTAGCCCCTAGCTCTAACATATATTTGCCCATTGACTTCCCGAGACCTGTGCCGCCCCCTGTAATAATAATGGTTTTGTCTTTGAATGCTCCGGGTTTCAACATGCCTTCCATAATGGGGTATTTAAAATTTCAGATTCAATATTAAGGGTTTGGATTTTAGATTTCATGGTAAAGTACTAATTGCTTTTAATTTTAGATATTTGTTTGATATTTTTTTTAATCGCCAACAACTATGAAAAGTACAATTTTTTTGACCTCCTTTTTGATCTTTTTCTCTTCGTGCATTGTAAGCAAAAAGAAGTTTGACGATATGTTGGCACAGAAAGTAAAAGTTGAAGGCGACTTGGCTGACCGAAATAAGGAGTTAGATAAGGCAAATGCTACCTTGAGTGAATTGGACGAGTCGTTGAAGAAGATGAAACAGGATACGGCTGAGTTGAATGTAACCTACAAGGCCAATCAAAAAAAGCTCACTAACCTAAATCAAGAATACGATCAGCTCAATTCGAATTATAAGAATCTTCTTACAAATAGTGGTAAATTAAATCGTGATGTGGCACAGCAGCGAGATCAGTTGCTGGCGATTCAGGATAACTTGGAGAAGACGAGGAAGCAAAATGACTCCTTGAGCAACAGCTTGCAAGAGCGTGAGAAGAAGGTGAAGGAATTGGAGATCGTATTATCAAACAAGGATAAAGCTGTTCAGAATTTGAAGAACAAGATCAGCAGCGCACTTTTAAATTTTAAGGAGAATGACTTAACGGTGATGGTTAAGAATGGCAAAGTATATGTTTCGTTGGCAGAGCAATTGCTTTTTGGGTCGGGAAGTATTAATGTGGATTCTAAAGGAGTAGGTGCTTTGCAGCAATTAGCAAAAGCACTGAAAGACCAACGTGATATTCAGGTGATGATTGAAGGACATACGGATAATGTTCCTATTTCTAAGAAAACTGCCTATATGGAAGACAACTGGGATTTGAGTGTGTTGCGTGCTACTTCGATCAGCAAAATTTTGATTGGAGCAGGCATGTCGCCCAAGCAGATTACGGCTGCGGGCAAGGGTGAGTATTCGCCCTTGACAGCTAATGACAATGCGCAAAGCAAGCAAAAAAATAGAAGGACAGAGATTATTGTTACCCCTAACCTAGACGAACTGTTTAAGATTTTGGAGTCGAATTAGAATTCTTAAAACTGGCTCGGATTTAGGAAAAAAAGGAACTCTGGTATTCTTAGTGGGAGATTGTTTTGGCTGTCGGGGGAGCCACATGCCAGCGCATCAATGGGGTAGACATAAAAAACCCTCCTCGACCGAAGCCAAAGAGGGAAAATAAAAAACTATAAGCCTATTATGCCATTGCGTTAATGCGCTTTGCCAATTTGCTCTTTTGGTTGGCGGCTTTTTTCCAATGGATTACATTTTTCTTGGCCAATTTATCGATCATGCCGCTCACTTCTTTCAAAAGTGTTTGGGCTTCGTCTTTCTTGGTAACACCTGCCAATTTCTTCATGTTGGTGCGAGTGGTTTTGGCTTGATAGCGGTTTCTTACTCGCTTTGTCTCATTCGCCCTGATTCTTTTCTCTGCTGATTTGTGGTTTGCCATAATGCTTTTTTCAAACGGACTGCAAAAATAAGCGCAATCGCCTAATTTACAAGGCCGATTTGATCATTTCTTTTGAATAGTGCCTTCGTATAAAAGCCAAGTTGCAGGGTCTAATATCAACTCCGTTGGCTCAAAATCAACTTTTATTGCAAATTTTGACTGTTGGGATTCAATTTGGACGGTTTTTACCTCCTTTTTGCCAATCTTATTTGTGATCAATATCTCTAGCGGAAAGTGAAAGTAAGGATCCTTTTGGATTTGTTGAATCTCCAACTTCAGTTCCTTCAGCTTAGAATCATACTGCCAAGTGGCGGCTAATTTGGGATGGCCACTCTTATAAAGCCATTGCTTGAAAAACACCGCGAGGTTTTTGCCTGAGACTTCTTCCATACTCCTTTTGAAATCGGGGGTCATTGCATTGCTATTGCGATAGGTAGAATAATATTGCCGTATCCCTTTCCAAAAATCGTTGTCGCCCAACTCATGCCGAAGCATGTGCAGCACCCAGCCTCCTTTTTGATAGGTGTTGGTGCTAAGCACTTTGCCAATATCCATAATTGTAGTGTCTACAACAGGGGCTTGATTTTTTTGAAAATAGTTGATTGCCTCATCTCTGTCTTTGATTTGTTCTTCAACTAACCGATCGTGACCGTAAGCATATTCCAGATACAAGTTGGTAAAGTAAGTGGCGAAGCCTTCGCTTAGCCATGCATGGTGCCAATCATTTTCGGTGGCTGAGTTGCCAAACCATTGATGGGCTTCCTCATGGGCAATGAGGCCTTCATGATCACCTTTGCCGTTGACGGAATTTTCAAAATAGAAAATAGTATTAGCGTTCTCCAATCCGCCCCAGCGTGTTTTAGATTGCACGTTGGCCAATTTTTTATATGAGTACGGTCCAATGTGACGGTGAAAATAATCAAGCACTTTAACGGCCACCGCATAATCATAAAACCCCTCGGCACGGCTTTGCGGGTACACCCAACTCTGGATGGAGATATCGTCTACCTTACCAACATACTGAACAGCAAAGCGGGCAATTCCTACCACCATCACTTTTACAGGGATGGGCACTTCTTCATGCCAATGTGTAAGTTTTCTTTTGGGATCGAGAAAGCTCTCTTCTATTTTAATTCCGTTGGCCACGACTGAATAATGCAATGGAGCGATAACGATAAAATCTACTGCTGATTTGTCGCTCGGATGGTCGATTGTTGGTAACCATTGGTGTCCACGATCCGGCCAATTGTCGCCAAAGAAACAGCGGTCGCCAAATTTGTTATTGCCGATGATAAATCCGTCTTGTGGAATACCTTGATAATTAATTTCGAAAGTAAGCTGTTCGTTTGCCGTGGGCAGATCTTTGAAAATTATTCTGAGCTTATCATTTTTATGTTCGAAGAAAAGCAACTTTCCATTAAGTAATACTGAGGCAACGTTCATACCTTGGCCGCTACTATTTTTATTGGCGAGATCGAGTTCAAAATCAGCGATTGACTTTTTGAAAAGAATTAGGATGGAAGCTTTTCCTGTAATGATATTAGTAGAATCATTTACTTCTAATTGAAAAGTGTAATGGTTGATGTCGATGGCAGGATTTCTTTTATAGGGATCGGTTGCCATCGAAACAAAACTTACAAAGAGCAAAAGGATGAAAATATTCTTCATGATGTGTAACTTTATTCCGAAAGGTAAGGGATGAATCGAATTCAAAAAATCATTTTGGTAGGAGTTGTGCTGTTAACAGGTAGTTGGGGCTTTTTTGCCCATCAAAAAATCAACCGCTTGGCAGTATTCACTTTGCCGGTAGAGATGATCACCTTTTACAAATCGAATATCCGATACATTACGGAAGCAGCTGTAAACCCCGACCGCAGAAGGTATGCAGTACCGGAGGAAGCCCCTCGCCATTTTATTGATTTAGATGTGTATGGTGATAGTGCTGCTTTTAAATTACCTCGCTATTGGAAGGAAGCCGTTGAAAAATTTGGAGAAGACAGTCTGATGGAACATGGCATTGTGCCGTGGCACATTAATCGTGTTTATATTCAATTGAAAGAGGCGTTCCTCTTAAAAGATCCGGATAGGATTTTACGACTTTCGGCTGATATCGGTCACTACATCGGTGATGCCCACGTGCCCTTACATACTACCAGAAACTATGATGGTCAATTTACTGACCAGGTCGGCATTCATGCTTTTTGGGAATCGAGGCTGCCGGAATTGTTTTACAATGAATATGATTTCTTTGTTGGTAAGGCAGCACACATCAAAAATGTGCAGTTGACAGTTTGGCAAACTATCATCCACACGAACCAAGCATTGGATTCGGTTTTGCGTTTTGAGAAACAACTGTCTGCAAAATTTGGCGATCGTAAATTCAATTTTGAATCGAAGGGAAAGCGGACTGTAAAAGTTTTTTCGATGGAATATTCAAAAGCCTATCATCAGCTCCTTTCGGGGATGGTAGAGCGCCAATTCCGCGCAAGCGTAAAAATGACAGGCGATATTTGGTACACCGCATGGGTAGATGCAGGGCAGCCTGATTTGAAAGTGCTCATTGATTACAGACCAACTGAAGAAGAGTTGAAGAGGAGGGAAGAGGAATTGAAGAAATGGAGAGAGGAAAGGAAGGACAATGTGAGAACTCATGAGGAGGAGAATTAAAATCGTCATTGCGAACGAAGCGTGGAAAGAGTGAGGGAGTGAAGCAATCTTCTGTTCGTAGGTGCTGACGAATAGGAGATTGCTTCGTCACGCTTTGTCGCGAGATTCGCAATGACGGTTTCGAATTATTTGCCCAGCCTCAAAAAAATTGCTACTATCGAAACTTATTTGATAACGCGTGTCAGCATTGAATAGCCAAACGGAATTAAGCAGTTTAATTAAGAAGCGACTAATTTGGTTGATTGTCATCGCTACTTCCGTGCGGTTGTTTTTGGCCTCGCAAGTTGAGTTGGCCAACGATGAGGTTTATTATTGGACTTATGCTTTGTTTCCAGACCTCAGCCATTTCGATCACCCACCCATGGTAGGTGTGTTGGCGCAATTGTCCAGTTTGAATTTATTTTTGAAAGATGATTTTTTTCTTCGATTGGGGTCAATAATTTTATCTGCCATCAATACGTGGACTATTTTTTCCATTGGAAGAAAAGTAAAAAATGAGTTGACGGGATTTTATGCAGCCCTGCTTTACACTTCTTCTATTTATTGCTCCCTCATTGCTGGGTTCTCGCTCTCACCCGATGCGCCCCAAGTCTTTTTCTGGTTGCTGTGTTTGAAATTAATGATTGATGTGTTGCCAGAAGAAGTCATCACTAATGGGCATCGTAGAAAAATGATTTTGATCGGTGTGATGGCCGGCTTGGCGATGCTTTCAAAATATCATTCTGTTTTCATTTGGGTGGGGATTCTTCTGTTTATCATTTTCAAAAACAGAAAATGGCTGATGGATTATTCACTTTACCTGTCGGGCATAATCTCGTTAGTGGTTTTGTTACCATTATTGATATGGAACTTTAGAGAGCACTTCATTAGTTTCACTTTTCATGGTGATCGTGTTGCTCCTGCGTTGGAGATACGGCCTGATTATTTCCTTACTGAAATAGTTGGCCAGTTTGCCTACAACAATCCACTCAATGTGATATTAATTGTAACCGCATTAGTGGCTTTGTGGAAAGGAAAGGATTTTATTGGAAGTCGTTTTAAATGGATTCTGCTTTTCAACTCAATTCCGCTTTGGCTTTTGTTTACCGGTTTTTCTATTTTCAGGAGTACCCTTCCGCATTGGTCAGGGCCTGCATTTATTTCTTTAATTATTTTAACTGCTGCGTACTGGGCAGAGCGAATTGGAAATAAGGAAGAGCGGATAAAAAATAAAGTAATGCCTTTAAGAATCGTGTTCCCCTCTTATTTTCTGGGAGCATTATTGCTGCCTACACTTTATATTATTAACCATTCGCCTTTTCAGTTAGGAAAGAAATCAGAGCTTACCTCTTTTGGAGAATATGATTTCACTCAAGACATGTATGGGTATGATCAGGTACATGAGGTCTTTGTAAAGATTGCTTCACGTGAGGAGACGGCCGGTAACATGCCCTTAGGGTCGGGTCTTGTTTCCAATAAGTGGTTCCCTGCCGCCCACCTCGATTATTATTGTGCATGGCCGGAAAACAGAAAATTATTTACCATCGGCAGCTTGAACGAGATACACAAGTATGCCTGGATAAATCAACAACGTGGTGGTTTGCAAAAAGGAAGTGATTATTACCACATTGCTGTAAGCAATTCTTTTAAAGACCCTAATGAGGCTTTTGGAAATTATTTTGAGAAAGTAGAACCGATGGACACTTTAAAAATTACCAGGGCCGGAGAGGTAATGCGGTATGCTTTTTTTTACCGTTTAAAGAATTATCAGGGTAACTTTGAAGATCCATTGAGACGCTAATAAAAGATGCTTCAGACTTTGTCGCCCATCATTCTAAAATTCTTCCGATTTGCTACAGTCGGAGCTTCAGGTTTAATCATTGATTTTGGATTGACTTATATCATCAAAGAAAAACTGAAAGCAAATAAGTATTTGGCAAACACAGCCGGTTTCTTTGCAGCAGCTACAAGCAACTTCTTTATTAACCGCACATGGACATTCTCTAATTCTGATCCCAATGTAGGTGGTCAGTATTTAAAGTTTATTCTGTTCTCTCTGGTTGGTCTACTAATCAATTCAGCAATTGTTTGGTTAATGAACGACCGTCTCAAAAGGAATTTCTATACCAGCAAAGCTATGGCTACGGCTATCGTGACCATCTGGAACTTTCTTTCCAATTTCCTTTTTACGTTTCGATAGTTTTGGGACAAAGGAGCAAAGTGGTTAAGGAGAATCTGAATTCCTTAATTGGAAAGCTTCAGGCAATAAAAAAAGTCTTGAAAGGAGCTTTTCTAAATTCAATTTATGGTAATTATTTACTGCTTAAGGTGGTTACAGGTAAGGGGGATCTAATTTACTGAAATAATAAACAATCAAAAACATTGGAGTATTGTATAAAAATTTGAACCTTAGGGTGTTAAAACCAATAATCTATGAGCCTTTTCACCAATCCTAATCGCATTCCGGAAAGTTATGGCCTTAAAATAGCCGTAGGTTTGATCTCTTATTTCTTAATAATGAAAGTCTCCGGTCTCAGCCATCATGTAGAATTACGCCTTGTCAACTTACTTATTTTGGTGGGAGGGATTTATATGGCTCTCAAAAAATTCAAAGAGACCCATGGTAAGCATCTCAATTATTTTCTTGCGCTAGCTACCGGAGTGGCCACAGGAGCCATCGCTTCGTTAGCCTTTGCGCTCTTCCTTTTTATTTGGATGAAAGTAGATGTAGACATGATGCAATCTATTATCGACAATGAACCCATGGGACATTACCTAAATGCCTACATGGCGTCATTCATTGTCGCGCTAGAAGGAGTATTCTCCGGTCTGCTTGTCACGTTTGTGCTGATTAACTATATCACTACCGATGAAGTAGGGGGAGGGGTAAGTTAAATAATTACAGTAGCTTCAAAATTATGTTCTTGCTGCGCAAGGATTAGTTGCCCTGATTATGCAACCACATAATGTCTTTTTAATTCGTTGACGACCTTCAAAAATTAAATTTTCGTTAATTTTTCTTCAGGTCGGCTAATTTGTTTCAAATTTCGTTTGATGGTTCCATGGCGGATCCCTTTGCCCCAGCAAGCCTCGCTTCCTTTACTCTTCGGGTGGATCTTAATCAATCCCAAAGAGGAAGCAGATTTTAGAAAGGCACTGAATTAAGTAACCTTTTCTGCTTCCGCGAGTATCCTCTGTGCTAAGTCGTTATAGCCTAAAGGAAAATTTTTCCCAGATTGGCTGCAACCTTATGTCCCTGAGCTTGTACATATTAAGTATTATCCAAACATTCTTATCTTTTTGATCCGTTATGTTAAAAAACTATTTCAAAATCGCCTTTCGCAACTTATTAAAGAATAAGGGGTATTCGTTTATCAATATTGCAGGGTTGGCTACAGGCATGGCGGTAACATTGCTTATTGGCCTTTGGATATGGGATGAGCTTACTTTTAATAAGTATCATCAAAACTATGACCGTATTGCGCAGGTGTGGCAGCACAATATCTATAATGGAACTGTGGCATCGCAAGTTTCAAATCCATATTTGATGGGCGAGGAAATACGCATCAACTTTGGCAGCGATTATAAATATATTCTTCAATCATCCTGGACATTCACCCATATTTTGGCACAGGGAGAAAAGAAATTCAATAAAGAAGGGAATTTTTTTGAGCCTGCTGTAACTGAAATGGGGTCAGCATTAAAAGTTGGGGAGTAAATTAAAAAAAGTTTAGGTTTGGGGAAAAAGCTATCGAAACCCCAGACATCAAATTATTACATCACATC
>JAYVPS010000302.1:0-12141 GCA_043757225.1 Cytophagales bacterium
ATATTTTTACAAGGAATGTGTACAAAGATATTCTACTTGAAAGTTGGCGGTATTGCCAAGCACAAAAAGGTTTGTTGATTCATGCCTACGTGATTATGACCAACCATGTGCACATGATCATTTCAAGGAAGTCAGATACTTTGTTAGAGGCCATCATGCGTGATATGAAGAAATTCACATCTTCCAAATTGTTAGAAGCCATTAAGAAAGAACCAGAGAGTAGACGTGAATGGATGCTTAGGTTATTCAGGCAAGCAGGGGAAGAAAATAGTAACAATAAATTTTTTCAATTATGGCAGCAAGATAATCATCCGATAGAATGTGGCAGCGTGAGTATACTTCGCCAGAAGATGGACTATCTTCATGAGAATCCGGTGAGAGCGGGTTTTGTAGAAAAGGCAGAAGATTGGGTATACAGTAGTGCAGGACATTACTATTGTGGAAAGAAAAGTTTGATTGAGTTGAGTTATGTTTAGGAATATGAAGGGCACAAGTCAGCCTGCGCTTTAACCCACGCTCAAGACTTGCGCCAGATTGATTCGTAATTTGTAGATAAGTTTGCAAGTTTCGTTGGTGAAGAACAGGTGAAGCATTCTTGCTTAAGAATTTCATTTTCGTGCTGAGGTTATCTCCTTCCTTAGCCACATAAGTGTTCAGGAAAATCAAATCACCTTCAATATTTTAAAAGGAAACAGCAAAATTGAACTGATCAATTTGAAGATGAGTTCAAGGCTAAATCCAATGATCCGAAAGGGGAGTAGTACTAGCCAAACTAATGGCAGAATAAAAATCAGCGCTATAGCTATTGGCCAGCAAAGGGTGAACAAAATACACCAAAGTAAAATTGCTATAAGTGTCTTCATGTGTCTTGGTTGGCCGGGTATTTACAAACACCTTACCAAAATTATAATCCTTTAATTGGATGTGTTTTACATCTTTTAGTCAATCCAATTATTCATTTGCGAACATACTCGCTGTCAAAAGTGAACAGAACTGGAATTTTTAATTGAAAACGCCCATACAATTGTTAGTGATCGGATTCAATTTATAGGCCTTTTGACTTTCGATTTCCCTAAAATTGGCATACCTTTGTTGAATTAATAGTACTAAAAATTGAACCAAGCTCAAGCCATAACGCTCTACCAACCGTTGCTCCACAACATTGCCTATAATCTGCTCCGTTGCAAAGCCGATGCGGAGGATGTAGTGCAGGACACTTTCATTAAATGGCTGAGCATTGATCAGGCTAAAATTCAGAACACCAAGGCATACCTTATCAAGGCGGTAACCAACAATTGCCTTAATCACATTAGCGCACTAAAAAGGAAAAAGGAAGAATACTGGGATTCTATCATGCTTTCAGAATTGGTAGTGAAATTTAAGGAATCAGACTTTGCAAATATCGATTTCGAAAAGGAATTAGCGTTGGCTTTTAAGGTGATCCATACCAAATTAGAGCCATTGGAAAGGGCGGCATACCTCTTGAAAGAAGTATTTAGCTTTGATTACGAAGCTATCCAGAAGGTATTAGATAAGAAGGCCGATCATTGCCGTCAGTTGTTTTGCCGGGCCAAGAAAAAATTGAGTGGGACTTCCTTTAAGCCGGAACTTCCGGAGACATCCCCATTGTTTGAAAGCTTCAAAGCGGCTTGTACGCTTGACAATGCCTCAGAGTTCATACAACACCTAAAGCAGGATATTACGGAAGCCTTTACCAAGAAAAATTAAATTTTACGTTCGTTTCTGTCACAAAATCATTCTCTTACTGTCTTACAGTTAAATCAGCTAAATTGAGCTGGAATTGGCATTAATTAACCTATAATCTGAACTTACCAAATGAAAGAAGTACTTATTTTTTTTGTAGCGCATTGGTACTTGTCGCTATTTTTTCAAACCTTTTTCCTTCATCGGTATTCGGCTCACAAAGCATTTACCATGAATCGGACAACCGAAAAGATTTTCTTTGTCTTAACATGGATATTTCAGGGCTCTAATTATTTAAGCCCATTTGGCTATGGTACTATGCACCGTATGCATCATGCCTTTGCCGATACTGAAAATGATCCACACTCACCCAAGTATGATGAAACTGTTTGGAAAATGATGTGGAAAACTAAGACAATCTATTCTAGTATTGCCAGCGGAACGTTTGTGCCTGAAAAGCGTTTTACTGATGGAGTACCCCGTTGGGATTCATTTGATAAGTTTGCACGCTCTTGGCCGTCTAGGTTATTTTGGGGTATTTTATATGTTGCGTTTTATTGGCAATTTGCAACCGCTTGGTACTTATGGCTTTTGTTGCCTTTGCAATTTATAATGAGTCCAATTCACGGTGCCGTTATTAACTGGTTTGCCCATAAATATGGATACAGAAACTTCCCGGTAGGTGATACTTCAAGAAACTTTTTACCAGTGGACTTTTTGATGATGGGTGAAAGCTATCACAACAATCACCACAAGTATGGATCGCGCGCCAATTTTGGTGGCATTCGTTGGCACGAAATTGATCCTACTTATTACGTGATCTTATTGTTCGATAAATTAGGAATTGTTCGCTTAGTAGAGCAGAAAGAAATAAAGCTTGAGGGGGTGAGAAAGGCTGCGTAACGAACTAAAAGATGATTTTGGAAGCCAGATGGAAGTCTGGCTTTTTTTATGACTTAGATTTTTCAAGGAGCATCGATCAAATTTTGAGCCCAAAAAGCAACTATTTAAAGCCCAATAGACTAAAAGCGTATTTAGATTACGATGATTAGAATTTTATGTTATCTTTGTAGATTAATTATCAAAAATCAATTACAACAACAAACAAAATGAAAGAAGGAACAGTAAAATTCTTCAACGAAGCGAAAGGTTTTGGCTTCGTAAAAGAAACATCATCAGGACAAGAGTATTTCGTTCACGTTACGGGCTTGGTTGACAAGATCCGTGAGAACGACACCATCACTTTCGACCTGAAAGAAGGCAAGAAAGGTTTAAATGCGGTTGACGTAAGGTTAGCCAACTAATATCCGATCACTTCAAAACAAAAAGCCCTGTCCCGATGGCTATCGGGATGGGGCTTTTTTATGACCCTCACAAAACAAATTTCCTTTGACATTCAGCGATTTTAATTTCGATGCCCGCTTAGCGGATGGCTTACTCTCAATGGGTTATAACAAACCCACCCCCATTCAAGAAAAAGCAATTCCGGTTATCTTAGAGAAGAAAGATTTGATTGCCTGCGCCCAAACCGGTACCGGAAAAACGGCCGCTTATCTTCTTCCTATTCTTAACAATATAATCCATTCAGAAAAGCGACACCTCAACACATTAGTGATTGCGCCCACGCGCGAACTTGCGCAACAAATTGATCAGCAAATAGAAGGCTTTGCTTATTTTCTTGGCGTTAGTTCCATTCCCGTTTATGGTGGTGGCGATGGAGCAATTTGGGAGCAGCAAAAAAGAGCTTTAGAGGCAGGTGTAGATATCATCATTGCTACTCCAGGTCGATTGATGGCGCAACTTGCTTCTGGTGTGATCAAATTAGAGCACGTAGAACATTTAGTATTGGATGAAGCTGATAGGATGTTAGACATGGGCTTTTATGAAGACATCATCCGCATCATTAAATATCTTCCAGCAAATCGGCAGACTCTTTTATTCTCCGCTACGATGCCACCAAAGATCAGGGCATTGGCGAGCAAGATTTTGAAAAACCCAACTGAAATTAACATAGCTATCTCGAAGCCAGCCGAAGGCATTTTGCAGCAGGCTTACCTAGTTTACGATGGGCAAAAGGAAAAGCTTATCAACCATATTTTAAAAGATGGGAAATATTCAAGCGCTTTAATTTTTGCATCTACCAAAGAGAACGTAAAGAAGCTGGATCGTTCGCTGCAAAAGATTGGGCTTGTGGCCAAGGCAATTCATTCTGATTTAGAACAAAATGAACGCGAAACCATTTTACGCGAATTCAAGAACAAGCAGCTCTCAATTTTGGTTGGCACAGATGTTTTATCTCGAGGTATTGATGTTGAGGGAATTAGCTTAGTAATCAATTTCGATGTGCCACCTGATCCAGAAGATTATATCCATCGCATTGGCCGCACCGCACGCGCTGCCACCACTGGCACCGCCATCACTTTTATTAATTTAAATGATCAACGCAAGTTTTCTAGGATTGAGAGCATGATTGGCAAAGATGTGGAGAAGGTAACGTTGCCTGCCGAACTTGGTGAGGCTCCTGAGTATACACCTGAACTCAGACCAGAGAAGACTTTTAAGAAACCGATAGGCGGCAAGGGAAGCTTTAATGGAAAATCCGGTGCAAAGAGATACTAAGTTAAAATCTCTGCTCGATAAATCAATGGCTAATAATTTTCTTCAACGCATCAGAATAATATTTTCCAAAGTAGGGACCTACCCAATTTAGCGCCATCACTTCTTCTTCGTTTACCTGATCGTAATGTTGATCAGAAGTAATGTAACCATTATAGTTTCCGTTGAAACTAGTTATAATGAGTTTCTTACCATTGCTAGCAGCCAATTTTTCCAGCTCCTCATTCACAAATATCTCACCGGAGAAATCGCAGGGGGTTCCGATTAAAATAATGCTGCCTATCTCTAAATAGGTAAATTCTCCTTGTAAAGGTTCGATAAACGCACGAAAAGCCCAGTCTCTTACTTTCCAATTTTTCTCGATGCGAAATTGTGAAGAGCCATAACTAATTGGAATATGAGCTGAAGAAATGGAAACTGAGTCGCTGGTATTTTGGATGACAAATGATTCAATTCGATCACCTAATGTTTTTGCAATCGTATCAAGCTTTTGGTATTGCTCACCATCAAAACCAATCAAGCGATGACTGCCAACCATCCCTGCCATGAACAATCCAAAATCAAAACCTTTCTTTTCCAATCTATTAATTAAAGCAGAAGGATAATCACCAGAAATAACGCGACTTAATAAGTCTATAGTAGTAGGATGACCGCTGAATACTACCGCAATTGCTTTGCTGCTATCCTGGCGTATTATTTTTATACCACGGAGTTTTCCATCGGTTGCGCTGTTTACGTCTAGGCGATTTTCAACGAACTCGTGGGCATCAGCTTCCCAATAAGAAATGGAAGAGGGGATTGATTTGGCTTTCGCAATCTCAAGATTCTCCAATAAACTATTTACTGTTTGATCGACCCACTCTTCATGGTAACTACCTAAAGTAAATCTGCCAACAAGGCTAGGATCCCAACCACCGAGGCTGCTGTGCGTGTGAGTAGCTGAGAAATACAAGAAATAATTTCTACCAAGCGACTTTAGCTTTTCGTTTATCTTTTCTTTGATGCTCGGTGGAAATAACATGAGGTCGATACTGACGATAAAATTCATGCTTGCTCCGTTGTCAATTGCGAGCACCCGACAATAAACCGAATCGTGCACCGACTCAAATTTATCTTTTGGCGTATAGCCCGCCATCGGCATGATGTAACTCGGTGTAACATTAAATTTACTCCAACCAACCTTTACTTTTGATAAGGCTGGATTTGATGTTAGATGAAGTGTATCCAATTGCTTCATCATCACTTGATAGAAGGGTTGTTCTTGAATAGGGGTTCTGTCAATTCGGTCTACCAATAAAATAGAGAGAAGTCCTAAGGCTACTATAGCATAGAGGAAAAATCGAAGGGCTTTTTTCAAAGGTGATCTAACAATTTATTTTGGTTTTGACGACATCGTTATACTTTCATCCTACGATCCTACGGGGCTATGTGATGCCGAAGGAGGAGAACAATAATCAGGCCGCTACTTCCTCTTCAAAACCTTTTCTACTGCTTTGATAATATCTTCCGGGCTTAGCCCATATTTTTTCAAAAGCTGCATTGGTGTTCCACTTTCGCCAAAGCTGTCGTTCACTGCTACCATTTCGATAGGGGTAGGATAGAAGCGAGCTAATACTTGTGCAACGCTATCGCCAAGGCCCCCGTTGATTTGGTGCTCTTCGCAGGTAACTACGCATTTTGTTTTCTGTGCTGATGCCAAGATTGCCTCTACATCTAAAGGCTTGATGGTATGGATATTGATAACCTCTGCACTAATACCAGCCTCGGCCAATTTAGCTTCCGCTTCAATTGCCTGCCAAACCATATGGCCTGTTGCAAAGATACTTACGTCTTTCCCTTCAATGATCCTATCGGCTTTGCCAATAGTAAAAGGTCTGTCAGGTGCTACAAAAATTGGCCAACTTGGTCTCCCAAAACGCAAATATGCGGGACCATTGTGGTGGCCAAGGGCAATCGTAGCAGCTTTCGTTTGGTTGTAATCGCAAGGCACAATCACTGTCATGCCTGGTAGCATCTTCATCATGCCAATGTCTTCCAATATCTGGTGGGTGGCACCGTCTTCACCTAATGTGAGACCAGCGTGTGAGGCACATATCTTTACATTCTTGCTAGAATAGGCAATGGATTGTCTTATTTGATCATAGACACGACCGGTAGAAAAATTAGCAAAGGTTCCTGTAAAAGGAATTTTGCCTCCAATGGTCATCCCTGCAGCAAGCCCCATCATATTTGCTTCGGCAATACCCACCTGAAAGAACCGTTCCGGAAAATCCTTTTTGAAGGCATCCATTTTTAGTGATCCGGTAAGGTCGGCACAAAGAGCTACCACATTCGGGTTTGTTTTCCCCAGTTCGTGCAGGCCAGCGCCAAAGCCAGATCGGGTATCTTTCTTTTCTGTAAAGGTGAATTTTGTCATGAAGAGTTATAAAAGTGCAAGTTTAGAAAAAGGTTGGCTTAGTTGCACTAATTGAAGAAGATAAACTTGATGTAAAGATTAAGGTGCCAACCGGTGGATAGTCCAAGTGTTTTCCGTTTTGTAATAAACAATCCGATCATGTAATCGGTTAGGCCTTCCTTGCCAGAATTCAATTTCAAAAGGATCTACAGCGTAGCCTCCCCACTGCTTTGGTTTGGGTAAAACTTCATTTCCATCAAAGCGTTTTTCTAATTCTTTGGTACGCGCTTCTAAGATGGTGCGGTCTTTAATAATGGTACTTTGTGGCGATGCCCAAGCACCCACCTGACTACCTCTGGGTCTGCTTTGAAAATATTTTTCTGACTCTCCATCACTTACTCGCTGTGCTATCCCTTCAATGCGAACCTGGCGCTCTAGTTCAGGCCAAAAAAAAGTAAGGGCACAGGCCGGGTTGGCCTCCAATTCTTTTCCCTTTTGACTTTGATAGTTGGTATAGAATGAAAACAAATCTTTCTCAACGCCTTTGAGCAAAACAATTCGAGCCGATGGCCGTCCACTTTCTGAAATTGTCGAAAGCGTCATTGCGTTTGGTTCAAGTGCGCTTAATTCTATTGCTTCCTTGAAGCATTTGTTGAACTGCGTGATAGGATTCTTATTGACAGCACTAGCATCCAGCCCTGCTTTTGAGTATTCCTTCCTTAGATCGCTTAAACCATCCATAAAAGTTCTGAATATTTTCGAAAAATTACTAAAACATGTGTTTGCTTCACAACAATCTCCTTACTTTATTAGGGCTTGCTAACTGCAAGGTAGTACGAAGTGGGTTGTTAAGCCCTTTTACTTATTTATACAATGGATTTTTTTAGCTATAAGAATCGGTTAGAGCCACAAAAGGGTAGAATATTGGCCTCTGAGCCCTATTTGCCTGATCCTAATTTTGAGCGTACCATTATATTATTGACTGAACATAACCAAGATGGTTCAGTGGGCTTTGTGCTTAATAAGCCTTCAGAATCACTTGTGACAGAAGTAATGGCGGAAATAAAAGACATTGAATCAAAAGTTTTTATTGGAGGGCCGGTACAGCAAGACACCTTGCACTTTATTCATCGTCATTCGGGTATTTCAGGTTCTATAGAAATAGGTGAAGGTATTTTTTGGGGCGGTAACTTTGAGCAAATTTTGCTGCTCATCGAGACCAAGCAGTTAGCTATTTTAGATATCAAATTTTTTCTGGGTTATAGCGGTTGGTCTC
Organism: Cytophagales bacterium; assembly: GCA_043757225.1. Taxonomy (GTDB): domain Bacteria; phylum Bacteroidota; class Bacteroidia; order Cytophagales; family Cyclobacteriaceae; genus ELB16-189. Next base: position 7,992 of record JAYVPS010000302.1, read on the forward strand.
CAGGGCAACTGGAAGAAGAGTTAAAATCAGACTCGTGGATTGTGAGTGATCGGGTCACACAAGATCTGGTTTTTGAGACTTTGCCCGAAATGATGTGGAAAAAATCGCTTCAAAGCCTTGGGGGTAGATTTTCGGTTTATTCCAATTACCCGGTAGATCCAAGTATGAATTGAATGATTTTTGTATTTTTGTTCTCCTTTGAATGTGGAAGTAATGTATGGTAAATGAAAATGAGTTGCCCGTGGAAAAAGAGTTGATTGTTATGGGTGAAGGGGTAGGAGAGTCATCATTGGATGGGATTACCTCAGGTGTAATTGAGATTGGTCACCCTGAAGAAGACCACCACAATGAGAAGCCAATTGACTTTTCGTCTTTCGAGAAGAAGGATTACGAAGCCTTGTTTAAGGAACTCTCCAAAGAAGATGACTTTCGCAAGATTGATCGAATTGTCAAAGAAGGGAAGCCACTATATGACCACATCCGTCAGAACGAGAAGAAGGGCGCACTCGATAAATATATTGCAGAAGGTGGTATCAAGGAAGATTTCGAATTCAGATTAGACGAATTGGATCATCAGATTGATGCTACTCTCAAGTTGATAAGAGAGAAACGAAATACGTACTTTAAAAATATCGAAGAGAAGAAGAACGAAAGCTTGAGGATAAAAAATGAGATCCTTGAGAAGTTGAGGGTTTTGGTTGATGGGGAAGACTCGCCACAAGCATTTCAGCAGTTTAAAGAGTTGCAAAAAGAATGGAAGAATAGTGGTGTTGTTCCGGTAGCCAACTTGAAAACTTTATGGGCTAATTACAACGCGATCATCGACCGTTTCTACGATCACCGCAATATCTATTTTGAATTAAAAGAGCTTGACCGAAAGAAAAATTTAGAGTCGAAGCGGGAGCTGTGTGCAAAGGCAGAGAAACTGTTGGAGTCAAAGTCAATTCAGGTAGCGGTACGTGAATTGAACGATCTACACAATGAATTTAAACACATTGGCCCTGTTCCTAAAGAAGAACAAGAAACTTTGTGGCAGCAATTGAAGGCAGCATCTGATGCAATTTATACCAAGCGTGATGCCTTTGTTGCTAATCTACATGCAGAACTTCATCAGAACTTGGAGAAGAAGAATGCTATCTGTGAAGAAATAGGTTCTTATTCTGCCTTTACTTCAGATAGAATAAAGGACTGGAATCAAAAAACAAAGGAACTCCTTGAGCTTCAAAAGAAATGGGATGGAACGGGTGGTGTTCCAAGATCCATTCAAAAAGATATTAACAAAAAGTTTTGGACAGCTTTTAAGTCGTTCTTTCATAACAAGAACTTATTCTTTAAAAAGTTAGATGAGGAACGCTCCAAAAATCTTAACCTTAAGGAAGAGCTTGTTGCAAGAGCCATTGAGTTGAAAGAAAGCAGTGATTGGGATAAAACTTCTAATGAGCTAAAGAACTTACAAACGAAGTGGAAAGAGATAGGGCCGGTACCAGAAAAACTACGAGAAAAAATTTATCAACAATTTAAGGAAGCGTGCGATCATTTCTTCGGACAACGAAGAAGTCTTTTAGAAAAGACAGATAAGGAACAGGAAGAAAACTTGGTAAAGAAGGAAGCAATGATTGCAGAATTGGGCATATTAACTTCAGAAAAATCCGGAACGGTGCAAGTGATTCGTGACTTGCAAAACAAGTTCAATACCATTGGCTTTGTACCAAAAAATAGCGTTGCTTCGGTTAAGTCGCGGTTTAATGAAGCGGTTTCAAAAGCAATATCGTCTATCGATAACATGAGTGCCGAGGATAGGGATAGTGCTGCCTTAGAAATTCAATTAAGTGGTCTAAAAAATGACCCCGAGGCAGAACGCAAAATCTATCATAAAGAACAATCTATTCGCAAGCAAATAGCCAAGGTGGAGAATGATGTGGCAGTACTTCAAAATAATCTTTCCTTCTTTGACCGTTCAAAAAACGCAGAAAAATTCAAAGAAGAATATAGTATCAAAATAAGAGAGGCGCATGACCATATTGCCCAGTTAAAAAAGCAGCTGAAAATGCTAAAACAGCCTGACTAAAGGCTTGCAAAACCAAATTCTTACATTATTTTTGCGCCTCATTTAGGCCTCCTTAGCTCAGCTGGTAGAGCAACTGACTTGTAATCAGTAGGTCGCTGGTTCGATCCCGGCAGGGGGCTCTGAGAAAGGACTCGCGTAAGTGAGTCCTTTTTTTGTTTCCGTGTGTCTCGTCCTGAAATAGGTTTACACGAATTAATGTGTAAACGAGATGAAAAAATCAGATAAAATTATTCAGGAATAAGAAGCCATTATTGCCGAGTATCTTACCAAGCGTTTAAATTTAACATAATATAAATTATATAACTTCTGCCGAGCTAAACCCCTGACGCACAATTATATAATTTGACGTTATGTGTAAATAGCCGCTTCCCGCGAAACGCGGGACTGCGCTCATCCGGGCCGTGAACACCTCGTCCTTGAGTGTCTATATTAAACGATAAAGATTGAGCAAGAAAGTTTTTTGCCCACGCGCATGAGTGCAACCAGCCGCGCCAAGCATAAGTAATGCAGGCCGCACATGCCAGGCGCCAGCCAAAGTTACGGTTGTGCATTGTCATATCAGTTTATCCAAAGGCGATTGTATTTTACTCAAATGTTTATTGCTCACATGCAGGTAAACGTTTGTAGTCCGCAAACTGGTGTGCCGGAAGTCGGTGTCCTCTTGTAAAACTCCTTGAAAGTGCTTTTGAAAAGAATTTATAAAACGGATCTACTCCAAATTCCTTAGCATAAAGTCCCGAACATTTCCACCCATAATCAGTTCAATTTCATCGCGGTTGAAACCTTCCTTCTTCAGCGCTTCAACCATCAGCGGTAGACCGGTGACATCGAAGTGGGTTGTAAGCGCTCCATCAAAATCGCTGCCGAGTGCTACTTTGTCAACACCTATCTTACTTGCAACATATTTTATGCTTTTGGCTGTCGCAGTTGCGTCAGTTCCACATACGGCCGTTTCCCACAGGCCAATGCCAATCAAGCCGTTTCGTTTTCCGATTTCCAAAATATGCGCATCGGACAAATTGCGCTGGTTGTTGCATAGGCTACGCACTCCTGTGTGCGAAACAAGTACAGGGCTTTGTGTCATTTCAAAAATATCATCAATGGTTTTTGTAGAAGAGTGGGCAAGGTCAATGATGATGTGCAGACTGTCCATTTTTTTAATTAACTGTTTCCCTATTTTGGTAAGGCCGCCTTTGTCCATACCATGGGCTGAGCCGGCCCATTCATTATCGAAGAAATGAGCCAGACCGATGTAGCGAATACCAACTCTGTAAAATTCATCCACATTATTCAGTTCGCCTTCCAGGCAGTGCGCTCCTTCGAGGCCAATCATGCCGGAGGTGATTTTTTTGTTTTGATTTCTTTCGGAAATAAAATTTTGCAAATCGGATTTTGATTCGATTACACGGAACTGCCCATCAGACTTTTTCGCGAAATCATGCAGTTGGTTAATCTGGTGAAGGGCGCGGGCTTTTATGCTGAACCAGGAGGATGGCGGGCGCAGTTGGATAAAACTCAATAACCCAATTTGGTCTGTCTCGGCACTGTTGCGCTCGATATTAATTCCCTTCGGTGTTTTGCTTACAATGGTGAAAGCCTGAAAGGCCATGTTGGCTTTTAGCAACCGCGGCAGGTCCTCATGTCCATAATCATGTTCAGTAAAAAAATCCCTGTCCCACAAAAGCATATCGCAGTGCAGGTCGGCAATGAAAGGCAGTGAATCATAAGTGGGATTAGATGCTGTGACCGTTGACTTCGTCACTTTGTTCATGGAAGTGTCAACGTATTTTGGGCCGAACGAGAAAAAGCCAATGGCAGTCAGAGCCAAAACACTGAGTGCAGAGAATATGATTTTCCTTTTCATGGTCGGAAATTAAGAAATTATTGATCAGAACCTGTCATCACGAGTACCTGCGGTGGCATTGAGCAAAGGGCGAAGCCTGCCTGCCCTGAACGGTACGATAGGCAGGTGATCTCCTAAATTCGGATCACATTCAAAAGCTGGGGAGTAAACAGGAATAGACTAAATGGATGTTTTTACAAACAAGATGTTGAAATATGGATAACTCCAAATAAGTTCAG
>JAYVPS010000303.1:0-12115 GCA_043757225.1 Cytophagales bacterium
CACACCCTTTTCAAAAATACAATCACCTCTTGATCGAAGAAAAATGAAAACATATTTATTCACTATCCTTTTGCTTGTCGCATGCAGCGAAAAAAAAGCAGAAAAAGTTTTATCACCAAAAGATTTTGCGACCTCCTATCAGGCTACAGCCAATGCTATTTTGCTGGATGTGCGAACATTGGAAGAAGTAGGTACCGGCACGATCGCCAATGCTAAAAATATTGTTTATGATGATGTTTTTGCATCTAAGATTGATACACTGTCACACAAGCCTTTGTTTGTTTATTGTGCTTCTGGCAAGCGCAGTGCAAAAGCTGCTAAAATCTTACGAGATAAAGGCTACGAACCGGTTTATGAATTATCAGGAGGATTGAATGCATGGAAAGAAGCAGGGCTTCCAATTAAGTAGTCGTATTACTTTTTTCCAAACAAAACAGCTACTTTTTCCAAGTCAACATTGCCACCGGAAAGGATAATGCCCACACGCTTACCAGTAAATTTTGTTTTGGCTTTCAATACCGCAGCGAAAGGGACTGCACAAGAAGTTTCTACAATAATTTTCAATCGCTCCCAAATCAATCGCATAGCAGCAATTATTTCCTCGTCCGTTACCGTAATGATTTCCCTTACGTTTTCTAGGATGATAGGAAAAGTTTTATCACCGAGCGAAGTAAGCAACCCATCAGCAATAGTATTTGACTGCGCTTGCTCTATCTTTCCTGAAACCAGTGAACGATAAGCATCATCCGATCCCGCTGGCTCGCCAGCTATAACAACAGTCTCTGGAGAAAAATATTTTGCTGCCAACGCTGTTCCGCTCAGCAAACCACCTCCGCCAACTGGGGCAAGCAGGTACGCAAGGTCTTCAGTCTCTTGAAAAAATTCTTTAGCACAGGTTGCTTGCCCTTCCATCACTCGATAATTATTAAATGGGTGAATCTCAGCAGCCCCCGTTTTCTTCATCACCCCGGCTAGCGTTTCTTCACGCGCCTGTAAAGTCGGTTCGCATTCAAAAATTTCTCCACCATAACCTCTCACTCCTCGTTTTTTTATTTCCGGTGCTGTGCGTGGCATTACAATGTACGATTTGATGCCTAGAATTTTTGCCGCACGCGCAATGGCTTGGGCATGGTTACCGGAGGAGTGGGTGGCAATCCCTTTTTTTCTTTCTTCTTCTGAAAGTGAAAGAGCAGCATTCATGGCACCGCGTGCTTTAAATGCTCCTACTTTTTGAAAGTTTTCGCATTTAAAAAACAATTGACAACCTGCTATCTCACTCAAACTGGCACTTGTCAATACCGGAGTGCGATGGATATATGGTTTTATTCTCTCGTGGGCTTCAGAAATACTTTGTTTAGTTATCATAAAGATTGCAACATACTCTAATGCAAAATAGTAAATCAAACGCAGCTTCTTTTGATTTAAAATCGATAAGATTTTGGTTGATTTTTCTTAAAAAAATCTTACAAGTTGTATTTCTCCATTCCAAAGACTTATTTAGCACAATAGTTTAACAATTTAGTTAAATCAAATGGCTAAAGAAAAAACCTCTAATCAGGCTGAAAAATCAATATTAAAGGCTGCGATGAAGGTTTTTACGCAAAAAGGCTTTGCGGCTGCGCGCATGGAAGACATCGCTAAAGAGGCAGGAATCAACCGTACACTCTTGCATTATTACTTCCGAAGCAAAGACAAAATGTTTGATATCATCTTCGAACAGAAGGTAAAAGAATTCTTTTCTGGGCTGGGGGAGATCTTGTTTTCAGAAAAGTCATTAGAAGAAAAGATCCAGGCGATGGTGAAGCATGAAATCACTTTATTGGTTCAAAATCCTTACCTGCCAATCTTTGTTTTGCAGGAACTCAATCAAAGTCCCGAAAGATTGCTAGACCATGCTCAAAAATCAGGAATCCATCCAAGCCAAGTACTAAAAAAATTCTCTGCATTGGTAAAAGAAGAAATCAAGAAAGGGAGCATTCGCAATATCGACCCTAGTCAATTGCTTATGAACATAATGTCGATGTCAATCTACCCTTTCATTGCCAAACCAATCCTTAAAACGATTCTAGCTACAGATGAAAAGGGCTTTGACAAGATCATGAACCAACGCATAAGCGGGATAACTGAATTTATCATGCTGTCATTAAAATCAAAAGCGAAATGAAAAAGCTTCTTTATAGTCTTTCCGCTCTTCTTTGGGCTACTAGCCAAGCGTTCGGACAACCGACTACTTTAACAATAGAAACCTGTTACGAACAGGCTCGGCAAAACTATCCGCTTATTAAGCAAAAGGATTTATTAACAAAGAGTTTGGAGTTCACAATTGCCAACGCACATTCAGCCTATCTCCCGCAGGTATCAATTAATGGGCAGGCCACTTACCAATCAGAAGTTACAAGATTGCCCGGCTCTGCCGTGCTTGTTGAGCCCCTTTCGAAAGACCAATACAAAATATATGGTGAGATCAATCAAAGCATTTTAGATGGCGGAGTGACAAAAAATCAAACGAATATTCAGCGTGTTTCCACTCAGATTGAACAACAGAAGTTGGAAGTGGAACTCTACAAAATCAAGGAAAGAATTAACCAACTTTTCTTCGGTATTCTATTAATAGATGCACAGTTGAAACAGGTTGATCTACTTAAAAAGGACTTGCAGACTTCTTTGTTAAAAACGGAATCTGCTATTCTAAATGGAACGGCCTTTAAGTCAAACGCTGATATTTTGAAAGCTGAACTTTTAAAATCAGATCAGCGCATCATTGAAATGAAAGCGGCACGCTTGGCCTATTTGGATATGCTAGGCTATTTTACTAATCAACAATTAGATGATACTGTAACTTTGGATGAGCCTGTGATTGTAATTGCCAATAGTGTACAAGAAATCAATCGGCCGGAGCTTTCGCTATATAACTTTCAAAGTCAGTTGTTAGGGACTCAATACCATGCTAACAATTCGCGCAACCTGCCTCGGGTTGGTTTTTTTCTTCAAGGGGGATACGGAAGGCCTGGCTTGAATATGTTGGTCAACGAATTTGCCGGATATTATATTGGTGGGTTTCGCCTCAACTGGTCCTTGTCCGGATTATACAATTCCTCTCGAGACAAGCAGCTATTGGATTTAAATGTTCAGCAAGTGAACAATCAAAAAGAGACTTTTCTTTTCAACACAAACCTCCAGCTAAAGCAACAAAGTCGCGATGTGCAGAAATTGGTGGATTTGATTGAAGTGGATAATCAAATTATTGAGTTGCGCACAAGAATTGCCATCACCACAAAAGCTCAACATGAAAACGGGGTGATTTCTACCAGCGACTACCTTCGGGAATTAAACTCAGAAGACTTGGCAAAGCAAAACAAATTACTTCATCAGGTGCAGCTGATGCTTGCACAATATTCTTACCAAAACATCTCCGGAAATTAAAATGGGAAAATACATCACCACAGTGGGCACGGAGGATTACAGAGGACACCGTGTATTCTGAGCAATCCTCTGTGCTAAAGGTAAATTGACCGTGGAAGAATCAGTTTTAACAGGAAAAATAATTAATTGCGCTATGAAAGTGCATTCTGCTCTTGGGCCTGGTCTATTGGAATCAGCTTACCAGGAATGTCTTTACTATGAATTGATAAAAGCGGGACTTCATGTTGAAAAGGAAAAAGGGTTGCCTTTAGTATACGATGATGTAAAACTGGAGTGTGGATATAGAATAGATTTGTTAGTTGAGCGAAAAATAGTGTTAGAAATAAAATCAGTAGAGGCGTTGGCTGACATTCATTTAGCTCAAGTTTTAACTTATTTGAAATTATCTAAGAATAGATTTGGGTTGCTATTAAATTTTAATGTTACAAAAATGAAAGATGGGATTAAACGAGTGGTGAATGGATACTAAACCCTCCGTTTCCCCAGTGCAATACTCCGTGTTCTCTGTGGTAAAAAACTTAGTCACAGCGTTCTGTGCGGAACGACAAAATTTTATTTGATAAAAATATGAAAACCGAATTAAAAACATTTTTGGTGCTCTCTGTAATCTGCACAGCTTGTAACTCTTCAACTTCGCATATTGATGCCTCCGGTAATTTCGAAGCAGAAGAAACAATTGTGTCGGCTGAGGCTTCTGGCAAGATCCTTCAATTGAGTATAGAAGAAGGTCAGTCATTAAAGGCAGGTGATGTAATTGGCTATGTGGATACCACTCAACTCTCTCTGCGAAAAAAGCAATTAAACTATTCCATTAGAGCTTTATTAGCCAAGCAGCCTGATGCGGCTACTCAACTCTCCACCATTCAAGAACAAATGGAGACCACTAGGTTTGAAAAGAAACGGGTTGAAAGTCTTTTGAAAGCTGATGCCGCCACGCAAAAGCAATTGGATGACATCAATGCCCAGCTTACTTTTTTACAAAAACAATATAATGCTACAAAGACAGCGCTATCGATTACCTCGCAATCACTGCAAAGTGAAACGTATCCGCTAAAGGCTCAGATTGAGCAAACAGAAGACTTGATAAAGAAATCTGTTTTAATCAGTCCAACCAATGGCACAGTGCTGACTAAGTACATGGAGCAAAATGAAATTGCAACCCCCGGCAAGGCACTCTACAAAATCGCTGATCTTTCAACTCTAATACTTCGAGCCTACATTACAGGAATGCAGTTGCCGCAAATCAAATTGGGTCAATCTGTAAGCGTACTGGTCGATGGAGCCGAGGGGGGATACAAAACATATTCCGGAACAATCACCTGGGTATCAGACAAAGCAGAGTTCACTCCTAAAACGATTCAAACTAAGGAGGAACGCGCCAATTTGGTTTATGCTGTAAAGATCAATGTGAAGAACGATGGTTATTTAAAGTTGGGGATGTATGGCGAGGTGAAGTTTAAATAGTTGGTAGTTGTGCGTGAGGCAACTAATAACAAACAACTAACAACCAAATGAAATCCGTAGAAGTCATCAACGTCCAAAAATCATTCAAGGCAGAGAAGTCTTTTGTAACTGCTTTGCATGATATTTCTTTTGATGTGGAGAAAGGTGAACTCTTTGGTTTGATTGGTCCGGATGGCGCAGGTAAAACAACTCTTTTTAGAATTCTTACAACCTTAATGATTGCCAATAAGGGCCGAGCAAGCGTGGATGGCTTTGATGTGATCAAAGACTTTAAAGAAATTCGCAAGCGTGTTGGTTATATGCCCGGCAAGTTTTCACTATATCAAGACCTGTCCGTAGAAGAAAATCTTTCCTTCTTCGCAACACTTTTCAATACTTCAATAAAAGAAAACTATGCCCTGATAAAAGATATATACATTCAAATTGAAAAATTTAAAAACAGAAAAGCAGGTGCCCTGTCTGGCGGAATGAAACAGAGGCTGGCCTTGTGCTGCGCTTTGATACACAAACCCTCTGTTTTATTTTTAGATGAGCCAACTACCGGTGTCGATGCTGTTTCCAGGCAAGAGTTTTGGGAATTGCTTCGCCAATTACAAAAGCAAGATATTACTATCATGGTTTCTACTCCCTACATGGACGAAGCGGGTCTTTGTGACCGTGTGGCCCTGATTCAACAAGGCTCTATTCTTGATATCGATTCGCCACGGGGCATTACAGAAAAATTAGGAAGAACCTTGTGGGCGGCTAAGGGCGCTGAAATGTTCAGTCTAATGAATGAATTAAAATCATTGGATCAGGTATTTTCCTGTTTTCCGTTTGGGCAAGAACATCATGTAATTTTTAAAGATGATAATCAGTCGATCGATGAAATACTTGCCTATCTGAAAGAAAAAGGGTTGGTCGATGTTCAACTGAAAAAGACGAAAGCCACTATTGAAGATTGTTTTATGAAATTGATGACGTCCGTATGAAAGCCATCTCCGTAAAAAATCTAACCAAGCAATTCGGATTGTTCACCGCAGTAGATCATATTTCTTTTGATGTTATGAAAGGCGAAATTTTTGGATTCCTCGGAGCGAATGGTGCCGGAAAAACTACTGCCATGCGCATGTTGTGCGGGCTTTCTTTCCCAACGGAAGGAGAAGCAATGGTAGCGGGTTTTGATTTATACAAACAAGCAGAACAAATCAAAAAGAACATCGGCTACATGAGTCAAAAGTTTTCGTTATACGAAGATTTAACCATTAAAGAGAACATCCGGTTTTACGGAGGAATTTATGGTCTAACTGATAAGCAAATAAAATTAAAGACCGATTTCATGCTTGAGCAGCTTGGGTTAACGGACAAAGCAACTACTCTTGTTAAATCGCTCCCACTTGGGTGGCGGCAAAAATTATCGTTTTCGGTGGCAATGGTGCACGAGCCACAAATTATTTTTTTGGACGAGCCTACCGGGGGTGTTGATCCTGTAACGAGGCGCGAATTCTGGACGATGATTTACGAAGCGGCTCATCAAGGCACAACTGTATTTGTTACTACGCATTATATGGATGAAGCTGAATATTGTAATCGCGTGAGCATAATGGTGGATGGCCGCGTGGATGCGCTTGGCACTCCTGCCGAATTGAAGGCACAATTTTCAGCAGTGGATATGGGGGGAGTATTTATAAAATTAGCAAGAGGGGCGAAGAGAGGAGATGATTAAAATAGTTGCTAGCTATCGGGGTTGGTAGTTGGTGGGAAAATACCCGGACTAACAACTTGAAACTACTAACCAACAACTAAAAAATGAAGCAGTTCATATTTTACATTCAAAAAGAGTTCTACCATCTCTGGCGTGATAAGAAAACTATGTTAATTCTTTTTGGGATGCCTTTGATGCAAATTCTGATTTTTGGCTTTGCGTTGACTAACGAAGTAAAGAACACGCGCATCGCCATCCTTGATAATTCTAAAGACGAAGTAACAGCAGCTATCATCAATCAACTTAATGCAAGTCGTTATTTTGATATTGTAAAAAATATTAATGGAGAAAAAGAGCTGGAGTCGGCTTTCCGTGAAGGCAAAATAAAACTAGCGGTTATTTTTCCATCGCAATTTCAACAGAGCCTGCTACATACCAATAAAGCAGCGGTGCAATTGATTGCCGATGCCACTGATCCAAACGTAGCCAATACCTTAACCAACTATGCCACCGCGGTGATCAGGGATTATCAGAGTAATATGAAAGGCCATCAGGATTTTCCATACACTATTAAAACTGAAACACGCATGCTGTACAATCCACAGATGAAGGGTTCTTACAATTTTGTTCCAGGGGTGATGGCCATGGTGTTAATGCTGGTGTGCGCCATGATGACCTCCATCTCCATTGTACGTGAAAAGGAAATAGGAACAATGGAAGTGATTTTAGTTTCACCTATGGTGCCAATGAGAGTAATTATCGCCAAGATGGTTCCCTATTTTTTGCTTTCATCCGTAAACATTGCGAGCATCTTATTGCTTAGCGTTTTTGTTTTAGACGTGCCCATACAAGGCAACTTAGCCCTGTTGGTTGGCGAATGTTTGTTTTTTACCATCAACGCCTTAGCCTTGGGTTTGTTGATTTCATCTGTGGCCAATTCACAGCAGACGGCTATGCTCATCTCATTGATGGGGCTATTTCTTCCCACCGTTATGTTAAGTGGCTTTATGTTCCCAATAGAAAATATGCCTTTACCACTACAAATAGTATCGAATGTGGTGCCTGCAAAATGGTTTTATATAATTGTGAAAACTGTCATGATCAAAGGACTGGGGTTTAGTTTCGTGTGGAAAGAGACACTGGTGTTGGCCGGCATGACATTATTCTTTATGATGGTGAGCATTAAAAAGTTTAAAACCCGATTGGAATGAGGGTGCTAAAGATTTTATTGGAGAAAGAATTTCGCCAGGTATTCCGGGATCCGGCAATCCTGCGGATTATTTTTATGATGCCTATGATTCAGTTGCTCATTATGCCGTGGGCGGCAGATTATGAAGTAAAAAATGTGAAAATATGCGTGGTAGATTTTGATCGGTCATCCTATTCTCGTGAACTCGTAAATAAAATTACGGCTACCAATTATTTTCAGCTGGTTGACTATACCGATTCCTACAATAAGGCCCTGGAGTATGTGGAAAAGGATCAAGCCGATTTAATATTACAAATTCCAACTTCATTTGAAAAGCAATTGATAAAAGAAGATGAGGCCACTCTGTTTATGGCATTAAACGCGATTAACGGAGTGAAGGCGAACTTGGGCAGTGCCTATTTAAGAACTATCATCAATGATTTCGATAATGAAGTACGACTCGACTGGGTGCAGCTTCCTCGGTTTAGTCCGCAGCCAATCATTGAAGTTACTTCCATCAACTGGTTCAATCCGCTTATGAATTACCGGGTGTTTATGGTTCCAGGTATTTTGGTTATTCTGGTTACCATGGTGGGGGCTTTCCTTTCAGCGCTCAACATTGTGAAAGAAAAGGAAGTAGGCACCATAGAGCAAATTAATGTTACACCCATCCGTAAGTATCAGTTTATACTTGGTAAACTTATTCCGTTCTGGGTGTTAGGGTTAATTATTCTTACCATTGGCTTATTGATCTCATGGATCGTGTATGGCATTATACCCGTGGGCCGTGTGGCTACAATTTATTTTTTCGCAGCCGTTTACTTGTTGGCCGTGCTTGGGCTTGGGCTTTTGGTCTCCACATTTTCTAATACCCAACAGCAAGCCATGCTGCTTTCTTTTTTCTTCATGATGGTTTTTATTTTATTAGGAGGTCTATACACCTCCATCGACAGTATGCCGCCATGGGCACAAACATTTACCAAATTCAATCCCGTAGCGTATTTCATTGATGTCATGCGGATGGTAGTGCTCAAGGGCAGTAGCCTTTTTGATATTCGCTTTCACCTGCTAAGCGTATTCGGGTTCGCCATTGTGCTTAACTCATTAGCCGTTTGGAATTATAAGAAGAGGAGTTGAGAGTTTGTCACGCGCTAACTGTTCAGTTTTGTACTTACTGTGTTCGCTTTAATACCATTCGGATAGATTTTAAAACTACCCAATCCTCAAAATCCTTCAAATTGAGGAACATTCAAAGAGTACTAAAAACTTGAACGATTATTGTTGACTTAAAAGGAAACCCCAACTTATGGCACGCTCTTCCTCGTCTTCTAACTTACTGGTAGCTGTTATCCTCATTTTTACTTTTCCTATTTGGGTTTCATTGATTGCCGTTTTTTTCGGCTTGGTCGCAGGATTATTCGGGGCGGTTATCGGAATCATCGGAGGAATTTTTGGTCTTACTATGGGAATCATAGCATTACCGTTTAAACTGCTTTTTGGCTGGGGCGATTGGAGCTGCAATGTCCATTGGAGCCCTGTAATGTGGATGGCATTATTAATTGTGGCTGCGTTGATTGTGCGGGGGAAAAATAAATAGCCAACCAAAGTCTTTATTAATATATCCAAATCACCTTGCGCTGATTATTCTCAATCCGCCTAAAGTCCTAATTAATTTTCGCGTCAGCTTTAAATCCAAGAATGTTGTTCCGTAGCGCGTCTTGCCAGGTAATGTCCGCATCCCAGTGTGTTCCTAAAAAAAGATTTCCGTACTCAATATTTTTGAAATAGAATTTATAAACAGATTGTCCGGCCAAAATGGTCTTAATCTGTGGTTCGCCATTAACATAAACAGTGGTGGGCAACGAGCTTGCTTGTTGAGTCATATCGTATCCTAAAATTTCTCTTGCTATGGATCCACGAGTGTGAACCACTCTTAAAATGGTACGAAAGCCTTTCGACAATAAATCGTTCTCATCAGCATTCTGATCGACCAGCTCATATTTCAAGGGATAATTTTCTTTAAAGAAAGCCTCCAGCTCAGCATCGTCCTTTTCATTGCCCCATTTAGGCACCGCTGTTTTAAATGATTTTGCTTCGATTGAAAACGTTTCATTATGGCGGCCTGAAAAATAATTAATGGCGATGTCTGTTTCGGGTAAATCGTTGATTAGGTAGTTCTGCCTTTTCAGATTGCTTACGGCAAAACGATATATGGTTCGCAATAACTCCTGCAACGATGTGTTGGATTGTTTCCAGGCAATGCTGGTTTTATCCACCAGCTCTTTATTTCCATTGTAACTCGCGAAGATGAATTGATATTGGTTGTTTACTTTTTGAAAAAAAATCAAATATTTTATTCCCCGCCCGGAGAAGTAACGCGAAAAAGCTTTCTTAGTATCATGACCGCCAACCACGTAGGCTATATCAAAATAGCATACCGGATCAATACCGGTTTGTTGAAAGAACTTTTGAGTTTCTTCAAATTCAGATTTCGTGAATGTGTTTTGGTAGAGAACCACCGAGCGCGTGGCGATTAAGTCAGTAGGGATGGTGGCTGAGAAATTAAGTTGAGCCAACAATTCTGCTTCTTCCTGCGAAAATTGTGAATTTGCTCTTAGGGCACTAATAAAAAATACAATAAATAGCTTATACACCTTTTATAGAATAGAGCAAGATAACGCAATATAATATGCAGTATTGCCTTCTTACCAATTCTGCCCTACTTCATTCAAAATTATATTTCGGCAACTGACTTGGGGGCAATCAAATTGAAAGCTAATGGTCTAAAATTGTTTTTAATTAGCTAGATTTCAGTCAGGAATTGACTCCCAATATGCAAAGGCTCATTATTCTTTTCTCGATACTATCTTTCAGTTCAATCCCTTCATTGGCTCAGAAAGCAGATACAATTGTAACAATGCGTGGCAACATAGTAGGCCATGTGACAGAAGTTACGCCAGATTTAATAGGGTATACGAACCCTAATGAGACGATTATATATAAAATTGAGAAAGGAGCTGTGGCAAAAATCTGTTTCGGAAATGGTCGTGTTGAAAAGTATGCAGATTTGAAATCACTGTCAAATCTGCAAGGTACCTTTGAATGGCCAAAAGTGAATGTAGCTACTACAGAGTATGAGACTAAAGGCCTTTATAAAATTGATTATGTCTCAGCTAAGGCAACAGGCACTACGGTATATTCAAGCGTAAGCCGTGTACAGGACAGGGCGATTGATAAACTGAAAATGGCCTCGGCATTATTGGGCGGAAATTTGGTCTACATTAAAAATGAATCCTTAGAGGGAAATATCAGAAGTGAGCAAGGAGGAAGAACTTCACGCGCTCAAATTTTGGGAACTGTATATTGCTCACAATTAGCTGATTCCATTAACTTTAAAGAGATACTAAAAGCTGGCAATCATTATACATTGGTAAGTAAATTGGGCCTAAGGAATAATGATAGTAACATTAATACCCTGAAGGCCATTAACGAACCTGTAGAAATTAATTCAACTCAAATTGAAAAGGGATTCATTTATTTAGACCTCACTATTTCACAAAAGAAAAGTAAAATACGTTATCGTGTTATCAGTTATTCAGCACAAAGAATCTTAGTTGCTTATAAAGAAGGGACTGCATATTATAACATACTTCTGGCAAAGGAATAGAGGCCATCATAAAAACTCCAGTAGTTAGACAAGAAACTATAAATCATCAATATGCTTGAATTAAAACGACTACTTTTCCTGCTACTGATTTTTACATCTCAGGAATCTTTTGCACAAAATCTATCCAAGCAACAAGAAAAAATAATTAGCAAAATTGACTTGTATCTAACAAATGATTTCCCTGAAAATGAGCCTGGTGCAATCGTACTTATTGCAGAAAAAGGAAAAATAGTGTACAAAAAAGCCTTTGGAGTGGCTGACATCAATTCAAAAAAAAGACTTGAAAGTGGTGATATTATGCCAATAGGTTCAATGACAAAACAATTTACAGCAGCTTCAATTCTTAAATTGGTGGAACAAAATAAGTTAAACTTGACAGACTCCATTCAAAAATACATTCCTGAATTTCCAAGCAAAAAATTCAAAATAACTATTGAAAACTTATTATCGCAAACTTCGGGAATAAGGGAATTTTTTGATATTGATGAAAGCGAATATCAACTATTAACAAAAGAATACCAACCATTACAAATTATTGAATTTTTTAAAGACAATGAGTTCGATGATATTACTACTTAGTTACTATAGATCAGGTGCCATCTTCTGAATTATAGCGATAGTTGCATTTTTGGTGTAGCAATACGAAGTAGTAATGATCTTCTATGTGTGTGAAATGAAAAGATCATCA
>JAYVPS010000304.1:0-40420 GCA_043757225.1 Cytophagales bacterium
TGCGCCTGTTACCGTGTTCCAATTAGCGGTAAAGCCAGAGGAAGTAATATTGGTGGCTGCTGTGGCAGTAGGGGCGGCAGTAAGGGTAGTTACATTCACCACATTGCTGTTGACAGAAGTACATGTGCCTAAGGCACGAACCCTTATTTGGTAAGCAGTGTTAGCCGTAAGCCCAGTAACCATTTGGCTCGTTGTAGTAACCAATTTAGCATTATACCCGCTCACAAACGTGGCAAAGTTATCCGTTGAAACATCCAACTGATAGCCCGTAGCTCCTGAAACGGCAGCCCAATTAGCGGTGATCCCAGTGGTTGTAACATTAGTAGCTGCCGAAGCTGTTGTAGATGATTGGTTGCAAACAGAAAAATCACTGGAGCGAGTTATGCTCCAGATACCATTTGCATCCTTAAACCTTGTGTAAATTGTATGACTCCCCTGTGTAAGATTATTGGTATTAATTTGGAAAGCAAGATTACTGATTATTAATCCAGAACTGATTGTCAATATAGTTCCTCCTCCGATGCCTGGATCTGTATCAATAAAATATTCTCCATCAGTAATATTAGCTGCTTGGCCAACCTGGGTAATAGCTTGCTTAAAAAAAGGCGTTCCGATTGTGATACTCCAGTATCCGTTTGAATCTTTTACTCGAAAATAAAGTTCGTGAACACCATCTGTTAAAGAACTAATTGCAGCGTCAAATATTGCATTTTGAATAGTTACACCCGAAGTAATAACAACAGGAGTAGCTGAACCAATCCCAGGGTCCGTGTCAATAAAATACTCTGCATTAGTAATTGTTTGAGCATATAGAAGGCAACAAGTACAGAGTATTAATAAAGTAATCAATAACTTCTTCATAATAGTTTGAAGTTTATTTGTTAGAGATTGCACTAACGGTAGCTGAAATTGGAGTGCTTGAATTGCCAATACCAGAATTAAAAAAATTAGTTATAGAGGGTGTTGCTGGTATGCCGCCTATAATATATGGGGTTGTACCTCCGAACATTCCTACCTGAGAACCAGAAGTTCCAGAAGTTAGTAAACTAGATCCGCTTACTAAAATGTATGCTGCATCTGCGGTTGTTGGATTAGGAGCAAACTGGGTAGTTATGTTCGCGAAACTGGTATTATTTACCCCAGTTATGTTGCCAAAAGAGCCACCTGCTCCAACCGCGTTATTATTAAACGTACAATTTGTGAATGAGCCTAATGTCCCTGAGCTTAAAAAAATATTGTTGGAGAATACTGCATTGTTAGCTCCACCATATAACGTTTTTATGACATTATTACTTATTAATAGATTGTATGTAGCTGCACTACTACTCAGTATAGGTGTAGAATTTCCATTGGCGATATAATTGTTGTTTATAAAGATATTATTGCTGTTGAATGTGTTAGTTCCATAAACTCCAATTGAACCAGACCCAGTGTCAAAATAATTTTGAGCGATAGTTATGTTTGAGCAACTACTAATCGCAATAGAAGTATAGTTATTCAAGTCATAATAAGCTCCATAATTAAGTATACATCTAGATATTTTAATATTTGAAAGCACCCCTGTTATTGTTCCTCCAGGTGAAGATGAACCGTATAGAGAAATTCTGCCGATAATAAGTCCACTTATTGAGGAGCCATCACTTCCTAAATTAAAATTGACGTCAAAAACAGAAGAGGCAAATGAATTATTAGAGAGTTGGCTATAAGTACTTATTTTATTCAAATAATAGCCAGAACCATATATTGTTAATTTTTTAGAACAGTTTAGATTACCAACGTTTGAACCCGTAATGCTAGGCTCAACAATTAAAACATCTCCTGCTACAGCCGCATCGTGAGCCGCTTGAATTGTTTTGTAAACATTTACTCCAACTACTTTGACATCAGGGTTAACCCTGCGTATAGTTTGGGCAAATGAGGTTGTGAGTGCAAGCGCAAAAAGGAAAAATGTAAGTTTTATTTTCATTGGTTTGGTTGTTTTTGTGTGGAATTATATTTTTTAAAAAAGTTGAGTTAATTTTTCATTGTTGTGAATTTGACTTTGCCCATGTTAGTGTTCTTCACCAACATGCACGCGTTTCGCAAAGGGGTGGTTATGGTCATAATTGACCTCACCTCTGGCTCCTCTCCCCGCCCGTACCGGATCGGGCGGGCAAAGGATAGGAGTGACTATACCCTTAAATTTCTGCGTTTTCAAAAGGTTCATATTATTGAGTACAATTACAAGTGCCTGAAATAGTGCCTGAGTCGTTCAAATCATTTTTTAGAGTTCCACTGAAAGTCCAGGTTTTTCCTGAAATAGTAATGCTTGGATTGGTAAGGTTCGTATAGGTAGCTTTTCCTCGCGCAGTAATATCTGGATTGAGTGCATCGCTTGCAAAAATGATACCCTTTACATTGCTGGAGTATGTCAAAGCTACAAACGCCTTCGCATCTAAGTTTTGACCCCCTAACTGTTGCTGACCACTAACTGTGCTACATAATGCATTTGTATAACTATAGCTGATGCCTTTAAAAGTAAATTTGCAAGCCTCCGATATTGCCGCGGGGCTATCGCTACCACAATCCGTTAGTAAAATAGAGATGATACTTAATAATACAACAAATTGATTTTTCATATGCAGTTCTTAGTTTCGTTTCCTTTATTGTTCATCTATTTCTTTTCTACAACATTAATTAACCCATTATAGGTGGCTTGTCCGTTCCAATAAATATTATCTCGCTTGTGCAACTGCCTGTTGTTCTTCAAATTTTTTTCAAAGCACCTTTAAAAATTGAACTGGCGCAATACTAAGAACTTGGTATTTTTCATTTTTTTTTGCGGGTAATCTGCCTCACCCCCTGCCCTCTCCCCGCCCGTACCGGATCGGGCGGGCACAGGAGAGGAGTGACTGAATTTATTAGATTTCCTGCATTTTTATAGTTCATCTCGTTCTTTCTTAATTCGTCTATGCTTTTTAATTTGTGTATGCTTAATTAGGTGTCAATTGTTGATTATCTTTGATTGTTAAAAATCTATTAGTATGATATCATTGCCACTTTCCCCTGATGTAGAAGAACGGGTAGCACACTTGCCTGAGAATGAAAAGGTGTCGCTTTCGCTCTTGATCAACGCGTTTGTTACCAAGCCCGATCGCTCACTCGCCCAAGTAATGGACGACATGGCCTTATATGCCAAGCAGCAAGGGCTCAATGTGGAAGATTTGCCAACACTGCTAAGCGATAAGTAAGTGGTTTTTGTTTTTGACACCAATGTGTTGATCAGTTCGGCCATGGGCGATGGCACTGCCAGACGTGCGCTTGAGTGGGCTCGCCAACGGGGCCAATTGGTTGCTTGCAGCGAAACCCTTCGCGAACTGGCCATAACACTTGAAAAGCCGAACCTGCAAAAATTCCTGCGGAAGATTGACAAAGTAGAATTTCTTTCCAACTTTATTAAGCTAGCCCACACTATTGAGGTGACGGAACGAATTGTAGCTTGCAGAGATGCTTCCGATGATATGTGGCTGGAGCTCGCTGTAACGGCAAACGCCAAAGTCATTATTTCTGGAGACAAAGCTCTGCTAGAACTTAACCCCTTCAGGGGCATCGCCATACTTAATCCTTCTGATTTTTTGAAAACGATCATCTGAAAATTTTGAATCTTGAATTTCTTACACTTCCCCCACTACCGTTACACTCACCACATCGCTCCATTGGCCTACTATGTCATCGTTCATCAGGTATATCATTTTGTATTTCCATAGGGCGGTGGTGCCGGCTTTGGGCAGGTCGGTTTTGTCAATGTAGTCGGGGCGCATGTCGCGGTCCAGCTTTGCCTTTGGTCGGTGTTGTCACCGACCACTCGCTCACAGTGGTGGTTCGGTGATAACACCGACCACGGGCAACGGTGTGACTGGATCTCTAAGTTTTCCGCATTTCCTGAAGTCATCATTTTCATTTTTAATTTGTCCGCGTCAATGTTTACTGCTACGTTTTCATAATTTTATTAACCAAATTTTAGAATTGATCGATGGCTAATTGGGTTCACTTGCAAATCCATCATTGGTTTACACTTCGCCATGCACGGTCACGGTTACCACATCGCTCCAGCTGCCTATCACTTCATCGTCCATCAGGTAGATCACTTTGTATTTCCATAGGGTGGCTACACCTGCTGCGGGCAGGTTACTTTTGTCTATGTAGTCGGGGCGCATATCGCGGTCAAGTTTTACAAAACCACTGCCGCTGTCTTTCCAAATCTCTATGCCCTGATAGCTGCCTTTTGTCCAGCGCAAATTTGGGTGGCCTCCCGAGCTCAAGTCTATAAAAAATAGGGGTTTGCCATTGCCCAAGCTGGCCTTGCTTAGGATGGCTGGGCCTTCTATGCCTAGGTCTTCGCCAATGGCAACGGTGTAAGCACTGTTGTGCACAATGCGCTGCAGCAGGTTACGAAAACGGTTTTCTATGTTTGGCAACGGCATGGCAGGCGGTGCCCCTGCTGCCGGGGCTACGGGCAGTGCGCCCAGCGCGGGCTCGCCCCCTTTGCGCAGCAGGTTTTTGAAGGCCGTATAATTTTGCGCAAAAGTCTGCATTGCCAGTTGGTTGGTAATTACATAATCAAAAGCGAGGGCATCGGCTTTTACCGAACTCTCCTCGGCAGCGGTGAGGCCCAGGGCTGCACTATAGGTACTAATTTTGGCTGCAAAGTTTTTAAGCTGTGCATTGAGGGCGGTATCTGTTTTTTCGATAAGAAGTGCCATGCTATTTTATTATTTATGATTTTAGATTGAGGGGGTAAGGTTTGGGGTTATGAGCGAAACTAACTTTTTGAGCTAAAAACGGGCCTTTGCTGCGCTGAAAGGTGATTTTACCATTCGCCAAAACGATTTTGCCATACGTAAAAATGGGTTCGGCAACTGATAAAATTGTGTTACCGAAAAGCCAAATGACCTCGGCAATTGATAAACTGATTTTGACAAAAGGCAAAATTGGTTTACCCCCTGCACGGAAGAATTGGGCAAGCGCAAAATTAATTTTGGCAAACGCCCACGCCAATCCTTCAACAGGCAACGTGATTCGGGCAACTGCCACCACGGTTGCTACTGCTGTGGTTGACGAGGAAACTATCAAAGAATATTTTTTCATTTTTAGTATATGTCAATAGCACTAAGGCAAACCTGTTTTCTTAAGTAGCATCTCAGTATTTTATTTTTTTCTATCTTGCTTGCAAGGTGATAGGAGTCTTGAAAGAAGACAATACCCCAAAAGGGTCATTTTAAAAACTTACCAAGAAAATATTTTTGCGTATGATAAACCCTGAAAAGGAAAAACTCATTAACAGGTTGCGCGAGTTTTTTATAACCACTTACTATTCTCCATTAGATGCTCAAAAAGTTAATGCCGAATTGCAAGCGATGCTAGAAGGCCCATTGTTAAAGTATGGCATTTTCAATAACAACGTTACCGCCATCATTGATAATTCAACCCATCGCTATCTATATATGAGTGGGTTCACCGAGCATTGGAGTTGGTTTGATCGAAACAAAGCAATGGAAATTGGCCTTGATTATACCCTACAGTACCTGCCTGACGATCATCTTCAACAGCTTTTAGTGGCACTAAAAATGCTAACAGAATCTATTGGCAATTTGCCCATTTCAGAGCGGCTTCATATCCGGTTCAATTACAGTATAAACGTGGTTTATGAAAACAAGACCTTTCATGTTTTCCAGCAAACAATTCCATTAACCCTCACTGAAAGTGGATTGCCCCACTTGATCTTTGTTACAACTTCCGAGATTACGGAGTTTACAAAAGACGACCGCATGAAATTCAAAGCAACACTCAATCTTCCCAATCAGCCAATAAAATTGCTTTTTGAAGGTAGCTCGGAAGGGTTTACTTCCCCTCTGTCTCCTCGCGAAAAAGAAATCGTTCAGCATTTAGCAGAAGGGCATGATAGTCAAACCATCGCTGATAAACTCTTCATCAGCCACGATACCGTACGCACTCACCGCAAAAATATTTTAGAAAAGACGAGCGCTAAGAATGCCGTGCACCTGGTGCAGATGGCAGTGGCCAATGGGTGGGTGTAACTAAATTCTTGGATTTGTAGAAAGGAGATTTACCACTTTTACCCATACAAATTTCTTGGTATTCCTTTCCCAGGTTGGTGTTCTTCGCCAACATGTACTCTTTTCGCAAAGACGAGGTTATGTTTCATAATTTTATTCAAAGCACCTTTAAAAACGAACTAGCGCAATACGAAGAATCTGGCATTTTTCATTTTTTTGTGTGGGTAATCTGCCTCACCCCCTGCCCTCTCCGGAGGAGAGGGGTGACTGTAACCATAAATTTCCTGTCTTCACGAGTTACTCTTTCTAATACGAGTATTGATAATTACATTTGATTAATAAATCTATTTCCAATGAAAACAGTAATGCTGGAGTTACCCGATGACATGGCAGAGGCTTTTGAAAGATTGAGCCAAGTTGAAAAAGTTAGTCTGTTATCTGGTTCATTAAAGAAGCCTTCGCGCGAGCGACTTGAAGCACTGCTAGACCGGACTGCAAGGCAAGCTAGAGAAAACGGGATGAGCGAAAAGGATATTGAAGCATTTCTAACAACACTATCGTAGATGCGGGTGGTGATTGATACCAGTGTGGTGATTAGTTCGCTATTGCAGCCCGAAGGAAATTCAAGACGCGCATTTGTAGTTGCCCTATGGGATTGCTCGCCCATTATGTCGTTACAAACTTTGGGTGAATTATTGGCTGTAGTGCAACGACCAAAATTCAAACACAAAATTGATGCTAACGACTTGATGGAAATACTGGATTTAATAGCTACAAAAAGCGAAAATATAATGGTTACTTCTGCTCTTGCCGTTTGTAGGGACTCCAAAGATGATATGTTCCTCAACTTGGCAATCGATGGAAAGGCAGATATACTACTTACCCGTGACCCCGATTTATTGGTACTGCATCCATTTAGAAACATCTCCATTGTTTCTCCTACCGATTTCTTAAAACGAATTAGTTGAGACTTTTAAAAACCGAACTAGCGCAATACAAGAACTTGGTATTTTCATTTTTTTATTGGTAATCTAATTTGCTGGTTGACCTCACCTCCGGCTCCTCTCCCCCCGCGAAGCGCTGGGCAAGCCAGGAGAGGAGTGACTGTACCTTTAAATTTCCTGCGTTTCCAGAAGGTCATCTTGCTCTTTTTTTATTCGTCCTCGTAAATTCCGCCCTTTGCCCATATTAGAAGGCAAATAAGAATTTCCACCAATAAATGTAAATACGCTTAAAAGCGTATTTTTGATTTCCGCCCTGTCATTTAACCCTCCAAGGTTTTTTCGCGAAAGCAAACAAACCTTGGAGGGTTTCTACTCACTCTGCCCAGGTTGGTGTTCTTCACCAACATGTACTCACTCTACACTCCACTTTCAAGCCTTCCTATTTCCTTTTCGCGTTTGGTGAGCTTCGGGTTTTCTAGCATTGCGTATACAATTTCAGGTTTAACATTTAGGTCTCACGTTGCAGGTTTAAAAGAAGGATCATTTTACCGACCCTCCTCGCTAAACCTAAACCGTTTCTTTGCAGCGGTTTGTGCCTTCACAAAACCCGCAGGTTTTATTATGTCTTGCGTTTCTATTACTGCCTAACTACACTTCGAACTTAGTGCAAAAGGCAATGCCAGGCCACCACCAACCAGTAGATGGCGGCAACAAAACAGACAATGGCGGCATGTGGCAAGAAAACGGTTTGGCTTGGTTGGGTTTCCACATCAGAAAGGAAATACTGCGAAAGGTGTATTTTTTAACCTCACCCCCTGCTTCTCTCCCCCCGCGAAGTGCTGGGCAAGCCAGGAGAGGAGTGACTGTACCCTTAAACTTCCTGCACTTCACGAGTTACTCTTTCTAATACGAGTATTGATAATTACATTTGTTTACAAATCTATTTCCAATGAAAACAATAACGATGGAACTGCCCGATGACATGGCAGAAGCTTTTGAGAACCTATCGCCTGCCAATAAAAAGCGTGCTGCTCTTTTTTCAATTGTGGCTGCACAAAATACGGTGCCAAGCCTTGAAACACTTTTTGCGAAAATTGACAAACAGGTTACTACCTCAGGCATCACCAAAGAAGAAATTGAAACCTTGCTGAACGAATTGTCATAATCGGTGGCAAGGGTAGTTATAGATACTGGCGTAATTATAAGTGGTTTGATCCAGAAAGAGGGTGCTTCCAGAAAAGCATTAGATGTTGCACTCCAAAACCATACATCTCTTATTTCCTTCTCCACTTTTTCCGAATTGAGGGAGGTGATTTTCAGATCTAAATTTGAACGTATTTTTACCCAAGAAGATAAAGTGAATATGCTTAAGATTATCTCCATGAGAAGTGAGCAAATAGAAGTAGTTTCTTCATTACAAATATGCCGCGACAGCAAAGATGATATGTTCCTCAACTTGGCAATCGATGGAAAGGCAGACATACTACTTACCCGTGACCCCGATTTATTGGTACTACATCCATTTAGAAACATCTCCATTGTTTCTCCTACCGATTTCTTACAGCGGATTAGTTGAGACTTTTAAAAACCATACGAGTGCTTCACAATGGCGCAAGCTTCTCGCTTATGACAAGTTCCGTTATTGCTCCGCCTAGATGGTAAGTTTGAAAAGAAGTGATTATGGGTATTGTTTCATGAGGCATTTCTAGTATTTTTAGTACTTACCTCGCTGTTTTGACCAAACTTGTTATCTGCGAAGATCACGATGTAGTAGTAGAAGGCATCAAGTTGATGCTGAGTGAACAAACCGATTTTCACTTGTGCGGCCATGCGTACAACCAAGCTCAACTGATTGCATTACTTGAACAAGAAAAACCTCAGTTGGTACTGTTAGACCTAAACCTAAAAAAGCAGGATGGATTCTCCATTCTGGAAATGCTAACTCAGCGATATCCGCATCTAAAGGTTCTCATCTTCACTATGTATGAAGAAAGTTACCTGATAGAGAAAGCAATAAAACTGAAGGCTAACGGATACATTTTAAAAAATGCCAGTAATGTAGAATTCAGAGAGGCGTTACAGCACGTTACTCAATCGCCAGAGTTTTACATATCACTTCATTTAAAGAACCAGCAAAAAACCAATGAAGACTACCGCGATCAGTTTGTTGAAAAAATGCACTTAACGTTGCGCGAAATAGAAATCATCACACTGATTGTTGCCGGCAAGTCGGCTAAAGAAATAGCGGATATGCTTTTTCTGAGCTTGCACACAGTGGATACCCATCGCAGAAATATCATGATTAAGTTGAAAGTAAAGAATGTTGCCGATTTGGTGCGGTTTGCTTTTGAAAATCACCTGACCTAAAATTACTAAGAACACAGTATTGAGTCTCTCTACAATAATTGCTTGCTTGCCAAATGCCAATGAAAGGAAAGCTATTTGTTTTTTTACTGTGTTTGTTGCCGATTATGGGTTGGGCACAGGCTGACACTCTTTTTATAGCGGCTGATTTTAAAGGAACCCCAGCCAATCAATATTTTAGTTATTTCAACACCTCAGCCGAAATTACCATCGATTCTGCTTTACAAGTTTTTAAACAGCATTCAGAAATTAAAGCTTCTCCAAAAATAAATTTCGGATCGATTCAAGGCTACTATTGGCTACAGCTCCACGTAAAAAATACTTCTAACAAAGAACAAAATTTATTTCTAGAAATTCATAATCCACACATCTACCGAATTGCTTTTTATAAAATTGAGCCAGATACTATTTTCTCCTCCCCTGAAACGGGCATTCGTTACAACTTCTTTCAACGCCCCACTCTTACACGGTTTTTTGATTTTCCTCTTCATGTAAGAAATGGAGAAGTTATGTGCTAGGCGGCTGACACTAAAAATTTCAGATCGGTGGAGAATCTAGTATCGTTCGACAACGCGAATTTTTTTTGCGGTTTGACAGGAATCCTTAGAAAAATAGAAGTAAGAAAAATTTTAACGCTTCCCTTGGACAATTTGCTCTCGGTGGACAAATTAACGCTTCGTGAAAAGTTATGAACCAGCGGAGAATTATTCCGTGGACTTTGACTCGTCTTTCAAACAAAAACTATTTTACTTGGACTCGAACGAGGCAACCAAACATTAGGGTTGACTTGAGACAAGTCGAAGAATAAGTTTCCATTGACTCGCCCAAGCACATAACAATGTATTTCCGTCAAGCGGGGTTGGTGTGTAGTTCAAAGTTTTGCTATCTTTATTCCGTTCGATGTCGGGGACAGGACGCGGTTTCTAAATCCCCGCCCGTCACAAGCACTCACGTTACCAACAATTTAATTAACAAAAAAATGAACTCAATTTTACGAAAAATTTACAAAACACTAATGTTTTATGGTTTTGACTCGAAGAAATTTTTACAAGCGATAAGACCTGTAAAAACAGACTGGTTCAATACTGATTTTGAGGAATTAAAAAGACAAAAAGGGACAGACAGTACATTTCAAATCGGTTCAATGTATACTATATTGACAGATAAAAATGATGAAGGTGGTACTATGAGAGGTCATTACTTTCATCAAGACCTATATATTGCAAGATTGATTAATATAACTAACCCAAAGAAGCATTTAGACATTGGTTCAAGAACAGATGGTTTTATTGCACACGTTGCTTCTTATAGAGAGATTGAGTTGATAGATATTCGTCCAATCAAAAGCAATGTGAAAAACATTGTTTTTAGGCAAGCTAATTTAATGGAATTGCCCTCTGATTTGATTGACTATTGTGATTCAATTTCATCATTGAATGCCATAGAACATTTTGGTCTTGGAAGATATGGTGACCCAATAGATTACTTTGGCTATTTAAAAGCAATAAACAATATTGCTAAAATTTTAATAAGTGGAGGAACGTTTTATTTTTCTGTTCCAATTGGTCCACAAAGAATTGAATTTAATGCCCATAGAGTATTTTCAGTAGAGTACTTAACAAGTATCTTGTCTCAAAATTTTATAATTAAATCATTTTCATATGTGGATGACAAAGGAGATTTTTTTGAGGATATTGAATTGACAAAGGACAATATAAAATCCAACTTCACATGTCAATTTGGATGTGGAATATTTACCCTAATAAAAAAATAAACTGTTGGTAACACGCGGTATAAAATATTGGGGTTTAGGTTGTTATTCAAGATTTCTGCCACGCATCAATTTCGGTGTAACTGGATAGGAAAGCGTCCACAAAATCCCCAACATTTCATACCGCCACCGTTGCTACTATTGTATTAATGGTTTATCACCTCAACAGTCTCACTTTGCCAATTCAAATCGTGTCGGAAGAATCCTTCCACGAGAACAACTATACCGAAAATATTATTTGGGGCTATTGGTTTGGTTTCCTATCCTTCTGTGCGTTGTTTGCCTTGATTGCTTCTTTGCTTTTAAGAAATATAATTTTTCTGTGGTACTTTTTTTATATCTCATCCGCTGCCTTGTTTGGGTTTACCGAACAAGGTTACAGTTTCCAGTTTATCTTCCCAAGTTTGGCCGATGTAGAGGCGACTGTAATTGTTCAACTGGCAGTTTATGTTTTCATTTTTCTCGTCAAGCTCTCACAGGGTTTGCTCGACACCAAGAAGTACCTGCCTACGGTACACAAAATTTTGAACAGCCTGTTTTACTTTGTGCTTGCCCTTATCTTATCTGCTTATGTGGCACCAGGGCTCATGTTTAAACTCAGCCCGATTGTGTTACCAACTGTAAATCTGGTAGTTCTTTTAGGTTTAATATTGTTAGCCTTTAGCGGAATCAAAGCCTTGTACACCAACAGGATTATTGCCATCTTCTTTCTCATCGCTTACGGAACACTGGTGGCAGCATCTATTTTCGGAATTCTCAACTATGGCTTTGGAGTTTTTCAATATAGTGGCCCCAACCCGATCTTAATTGCCTACTTCTTCGAAGCCATGTTGCTGTCTGTTGCGCTCGTGATCTTATTCAGGCAGGTACAACGCGAACGGCTGCGATTGACCGTACAACTCAATGATCAGCAAAAACAAATGTATCAACACTATATTGATGGCATTGAAAAGGAACGCAGCCGCATAGCCGGTGAGTTGCATGATGACGTAGGCAGCAAACTCAGCAATTTAAAAAGGCTCTTGCAAACCCACAGCGAAGAAAGCTTAAAAGCGGCTGATCATATTGATCGGTTAATCGATGATGTGAGGCAACTCTCGCATGACCTCGCTCCTCCGCTTGCCCATGTTGCCGGAATCAAACCCTTATTGGAAAATCTCATAGCCGACACCAGGCGCTCCACTGGCATCAATATAAAATTTCAGGCATATACTATTTCAGATCGATTAACTCCATCCCAAATCCAGCAGGTGTATCGAATTGTTCAAGAGGCACTCAACAATGTGATTAAGCATGCCGAAGCCACGCGCGTAGATGTGCAGCTTTTTGAAAAAGATAATGAACTAGACATCATTATTGAAGACAACGGAAAAGGATTTGATGTTACCGCCAAGGAAAAAGGGTTTGGAATAAATCAGATGAAAATACGAACCGAAAGTTTAGGAGGTCAGATCGAAGTGAATTCAAAACCGGGAAGTGGTAGTTTTATCTTAATTAAAGTTCCGTTGGCAAGGTGAGGAGATTTATCTTTTCGGTTCGGATAATTTTTTATTCGAGAGGTCTTAAAATACTCACCTCCCAAAATCATCTTGCACTCTAACAATATCATTTTCATCCCTGCTCTTGGTGTTGCGTGTATGCAGTAGCGAAGGTTCACCAACAAGTAGTAAAATAAATTGGAAATCACTGATAACAAAAGTTGGTGAAGAACACCAACTTGGGCTAGGGAATCCGGGGCACGTTAAACCATATGAATTAAGTGAATCAAATGAGGCTTATATCATAACCTTAACAGAAAACTTTCTGTAATAAAAAGTAAAACGGGTAGAACTGTGAATGATTGGATTTCTAAGCGAACGCTTTCTGTTGCCAAATCTCTTTTAATAGATACCTCTTATTCCTCAAAAGAGATAGCCAACAAATTGGGCTTTAGTGAACCTATTCATTTTAGTTGCTTTTGGTCAAAATTTTTGCTAACCTCATGGGAAATTACGCCCTATGGCAGTAAACATTTTGCAGGCAGGCTTTGGCAGTACATACCGAAAAGATGCCTGGTGGGTTCGTACTGTTCTGGTTTTTTTAGCCTTATCAACTTTTATAGTATATGCTACTTGGGCAGCTTTTCAGGGCGAACATTATGCGGTTGGCCCCTACTTATCACCTTTTTATTCGCCAGAAATATTTGGCAGTTCGCCACACAGTTGGTTTGGGCCTAAGCCAGCATGGTGGCCGCAGATGATTCTGTTTTCGCCTGCTTTATTGGTTCTTTGGGCGCCTGGCGGAATGCGTTTTACATGCTATTATTATAGAGGCGCCTATTACAAATCATTTTGGGCAGACCCACCAGCATGTGCCGTGGGCGAGCCGCGCAAAAAATATTGGGGCGAAAATTCCTTTCCACTTATCATGCAAAATATTCATCGATACTTCATGTACTTGGCAGTAATCTTTGTGATTTTTTTAGCGCATGATGCCTGGAAATCGTTGTGGTTTGATGATGGAACTGGAGAAAAGGTTTTTGGATTAGGCGTTGGCTCGTTAGTACTCACGATGAATGCAACGTTGCTTGGTGGCTATACATTTGGTTGTCACTCGTTCAGGCATTTGGTAGGTGGATTTAAAGATCAACTTTCTAAGTCGCCTGTAAAACGCACTGCATACAATTGCTCAAGTTGCCTTAACCGTGGGCATATGAACTGGGCATGGTTTAGTTTGTTTGGTGTCGCTTTCGCGGATCTATATGTTCGGTTGGTTTCCATGGGTATTTGGACTGACTTTAGATTTTTCTGATGGCTGCCTACGAAACATTTACACATGATGTATTAGTGATCGGCTCTGGCGGAGCTGGTCTTCGTGCAGCCATTGAAGCATCAACATCAGGAGTTAAAGTCGCTATGGTTTGCAGGTCGCTGCTTGGTAAGGCACATACCGTAATGGCCGAAGGAGGTGTAGCGGCAGCACTTGGCAATGTAGATGATCGCGACAGTTGGAAAGTACATTTCGCGGATACGATGCGCGGTGGACAATACTTGAACAATTGGCGAATGGCGGAGCTTCATGCAAAGGAAGCACCTGATCGTGTTCGTGAATTGGAAGCATGGGGAGCGGTGTTTGACCGTACTGATGATGGAAAAATTTTGCAACGAAATTTTGGAGGCCATAAATATCCGAGGCTTGCGCACGTGGGCGATCGCACAGGGCTTGAGATGATTCGCACCTTACAAGATCATGGCATACACCAAGGCATTGACATCTATCAGGAATATACCATTGTTCAATTGTTAAAAGAAGAAGGAAGAGTGGTGGGTGCTTTTGGATACGATCGAGAGAAGGGATTGTTCAAAGTATTTCGGGCCAAAGCGGTAATTATTGCCACCGGTGGAATGGGGCGGATCTATAAAATATCTAGCAACAGTTGGGATTGTACGGGGGGTGGTATTTCATTGGCGTATCATGCAGGAGCAGATTTGATTGACATGGAGTTCGTGCAGTTTCACCCAACAGGAATGGTGTGGCCTCCAAGTGTAAGAGGGCTATTGATAACAGAAGGCGTAAGAGGAGAGGGCGGAGTGTTGCGTAACAAAGACGGAAGAAGGTTTATGTTCGATGATATTCCGGATCTTTATAAAGGTCAGACATCTACCGATGAGGAAGAGGGTTGGCGTTATACGCAAGGAGATAAAAATGCGAAGCGGCCACCGGAGTTGCTTACCCGTGACCATGTAGCTCGATGCATCAGACGCGAAATTAAAGAAGGTCGAGGCTCGCCACATGGTGGTGTATTTCTGGACATTGCCTGGATAAAGGAAAAAATTTCAAATGCACCAGAGCATATTAAGCGCAAACTGCCAAGTATGTATCATCAATTTAAAGAACTTGCCGGAGTTGACATTACAAAAGAGCCAATGGAAGTTGGCCCTACGACACATTATATTATGGGCGGTGTGCAAGTAAATGCCGATACACAAATGACAAGCGTGTCGGGCTTGTTTGCAGCGGGCGAGTGCGCAGCCGGACTCCATGGTGCAAACCGCTTGGGTGGAAATTCGCTTTCAGACTTATTGGTTTTCGGAAAACGTGCCGGTGAGTTTGCGGCCAGGTTCGCAAAGGAGAACGAAGCAATAGAGATTAACGCTGGTAGTATTGAAAAAATAGCGGCTCAATCTCTTGCTCCTTTTGAACACGAGTCAAGCAAGGCAGCACAGAACCCTTTCGAAATACAATCAAACTTGCAAGACATGATGCAAGAATTGGTGGGTATTGCCAGAGTGGGTAATGAGATGGAAGAGGCATTAACAAAGATTGAAGCCCTAAAAGAGCGTGCAAAATTTGCCGCGTGCGGTGGCAATCGTGGATACAATCCAGGCTGGCATACAGCCATGGAACTGACACACATGCTAACGGTGGCAGAGGCAATAGCCAAAGCAGCACATGAACGAAAGGAAAGCAGGGGAGGGCACTTCCGCGAAGATTTCCCCAACAAGAGCGAAGAGTTTGGCAAAGTAAATGTATGCATCCGCAAAAATGAAAATGGAAGTATGGAAGTAAAGCAGATTGCAAAACCTAACGTGAGAGAGGATTTGCAACAAATTATTGAAGAGATGAAATAATGAAAGTTGTTAGTTGTTAGATGATAGCTAATAACTAACAACCGTCAACAAACAACCAACAAGAATGGCCAACGTAACCTTCAACATCTGGCGCACCAACGAAAATGGTGGCGAATTTAAAGCGTATCAAACCGACATTACTGAAGGAATGGTAGTGCTGGATGCTGTTCATCAAATTCAAGCAGAAAGTGCCAATGATTTGGCGGTTAGGTGGAATTGTAAGGCCGGCAAATGCGGCTCTTGTTCTGCAGAAATTAATGGCCATCCAAAACTAATGTGCATGACACGCATGGCCGACATGCCAAGCGATAAGCCAATTACCATCCAGCCTATGAAGGCCTTTCCGATTATCCGTGATTTAGTAACAGACGTATCGGTAAACTACCGGACGAAAATGAAAATTAAGAAGTTCAAACCTCGGCCTGCCGATGCTGCTGATGGAACCTGGCGAATGGCGCAAGGTGATATTGATCGGGTTCAGGAATTCAGAAAATGCATCGAATGTTTTTTGTGTCAGGATGTATGCCACGTACTACGCGAACATAGTTTACACACAGAGTTTGCCGGGCCTCGACATATGGTATACACGGCTGCGCTGGAAATGCATCCATTAGATGTTGAGGATAGACGAGCAGATTTGAAGGACGATCACGGAATTGGATATTGCAACATTACCAAATGCTGCACCAATGTTTGCCCAGAAAAAATTCTAATTACTGATAATGCCATTATTCCAATGAAGGAACGAGTGGCCGATAAATTTTATGATCCATTGATGAGGGTTTTAAATTTGTTTAAAAAATAAAACTATGAGCCACGCAACCACAAAACAAGGAACACCAACCTTTACGTTGAAACCCCTTTCCAAAGAAGGACTTGAAGGAGCGCTCGCCAAAGCAGAGCATTACCGATTACTCAACCAGCCGAGACTGGCTGAAAGTATTTGCCGCGATATTCTTTTGGTTGATCACGAAAACCAAAAGGCTGAAATTGTTCTTTTGCTTTCCCTTACTGATCAATTTGGGCAATCTTCTTCCAGGGCCGGCAAACAGGCACAAGAAATTGCTGACCGACTGAAAGATGAATACTCGCGAATCTATTTTACAGGCA
Source organism: Cytophagales bacterium (assembly GCA_043757225.1). Classification (GTDB taxonomy): domain Bacteria; phylum Bacteroidota; class Bacteroidia; order Cytophagales; family Cyclobacteriaceae; genus ELB16-189. Next base: position 16,856 of record JAYVPS010000304.1, read on the forward strand.
TTATTCACGAACGGCAAGGATCAGTCTCGTTAAACTCCGGCATCCCGGGTTCTGATTACGATGCTTTTGAGTGGTACATGGATGCTATGCAGTTTTATGAGAAGGCCGATGCCCTTGATCAAACGGCCAACAATGATCCCGCTCTTCGATGGAATACATGTGCAAGAATTATTATGCAATACAATCTCAAGCCAAGGCCGTTTGATGACGTAGCAATGCTCGAGTGATTTCAATTGTTGACATTAATAGTCTGTTAACTTAGTAGACTAGTTAGAATATTGAGTTCTGGTGAGTTAAATGTTCGTCTAATATTATGAAAGAATTCTTGGATGGTCATTTGAGCCTTTACGCGGTTGAAAATCTCCAAGTTATCCACAAAAAATATTTATTGTCTAGCGCCTAAAATAAATTTGAAATAATGCATTCGGGGTGTAGATTTGTGCATTCTGTATAAAAGCGGATACCTAAACGCGTCATGATGAAGTATAGATTATCTGATCTCGTCAAGTTTTTTACCCTCGCCCTACTTATTCTTTCAAGTCTTGGTTCGTATGCTCAGCAAATCCCTACGGATGCTGCCAGCATAAGCGCGGGTGATGCCTTGTTCAATGGCAACTGTAAGTCTTGCCATAAAGTAAAACAGAAGTTGGTGGGGCCGGCACTTGCTGGTGTAGAAGGAAGAGTACCATCCATTGCCTGGATTTTGGAATGGGTGAAAAATCCTGCCAAGAAGATTGCAACAGGCGATGAGTATGCCAACAAAATTTATAACGAATTCAATAAAAGCCCTATGACGGCTTTTACAAGTTATAATGATACCCAGATCCTTAGCATTTTAGCTTATATCAAAGCGGAAGCAGAGAAGGTTGAGGTTGTGGCAACTCCGATTCCGGGAGTCACCACTGCTGGCGGAGGTTCAATTCCAAGTGCTTACTTAAATGCCATTGTTGGTGGCATGCTCCTCATTCTAATATTAATGGTGGTGATCTTGGGCTTGATTGTTTCGGCCTTGAAAAAATTCTTGAGCCAAAAAGAATTGAGCGAGTCAGATGAACAAGTTGTTAATTCTAAATACACGCTATCAACCATTACCCGCAGTACGGGTTTTATCTTCTTAGTTGTTTTTATTTTCGCGTCAATTGTATTTAAAACGGTTATCGATGGATTGTATTCTATTGGTATTCAGCAAAACTATCAACCTAAACAGCCCATTGCTTTCTCACACAAACTTCATGCAGGTGCTTACGAGATCAACTGTAAGTATTGCCACACGGGCGTAATGAAAGGCAAGCAAGCCAACATTCCTTCTCCTAATATATGTATGAACTGCCACACGCAGATCAAGCAAGAGTCGCCTGAGATTCAGAAAATATATTCCGCTATCGGATACGATGTGGTCACCGCTTCTTATACGGGTAAGCAAAAGCCAATTGAATGGGTGCGAATTCACAATTTACCTGACTTAGCTTATTTCAATCATTCTCAGCATGTTAATGTTGGAGGTATTGAGTGCGAAACTTGCCATGGCCCCATCAAGGAAATGGAAGTTGTAAGACAATATTCCCTCTTGACTATGGGCTGGTGTATCGACTGCCATCGCAAGACAGACGTAAACACTAAGGACAATGCTTATTATGATAAATTGAACGAACTGCATGCAACCGCCAAGAAGTCTAAAATGAAAGTGGAAGACATTGGTGGCTTGGAGTGCGCAAAATGCCACTATTGACCATTGACCATTGACCATTGACCATTGACTAATGAACTAAGATGATTACACCGAAGAAGACATATTGGAAAGGCTTACCGGAACTGAAGAATGACCCTAACTTTGTTAAGCATGCTGACAAAGAGTTTGTTGATTTAGGTGTTCAAGAAGATCCAGGTCATTCGCGCAGAGACTTTTTAAAGATGATGGGCTTTAGTGTCGCGGCCGCTTCATTGGCTGCTTGCGAAGCACCGATCCGCAAAGCGATTCCATATGTTGTGAAGCCAATGGATGTTGATCCGGGAATTCCCAATTATTATGCATCTACATATATTAATGGGGGAGACTATTGCAGCATCGTTGTTAAAGTTCGTGATGGCCGTCCGATTAAAGTAGAAGGCAATGCCTTATCAAGTGTAACAAAAGGTGGAACGAGTGCCCAAGTGGAGGCTTCTGTTCTTTCCTTGTATGATAATTATCGGTTGCGTGGACCGAAGATTGCCGACAAAGCTTCTGACTGGGAAACGATAGATAAAGAAGTAATTGCCAAATTAGAAGAGATAGCAGGCAAGGGTGGCCAAATTAGAATTGTTAGCAATACCATTTTGAGCCCAAGCACAAAAGCGGCCATCGATAAATTCAAAGCAAAGTATCCCACCACCACACATATTCAATACGATCCAATTTCTTATTATGGAATGTGGAAGGCAAATGAGGAATCGTTTGGAACGGGGATGATTCCTTCCTACGATTTCAGCAAAGCTAAATTGATTGTAAGCGTGGGGGCAGATTTCCTCGGCACTTGGTTATCACCCATCGAGTTCACTAAAGGGTATGCGGTGAATCGCGAGGTGAGTGAAGACAAGCGCGAGATGTCTCGTCATTATCAATTTGAAAGCAACCTTTCGTTGACGGGTGCTAATGCAGACTATCGCTCGCCTATGAAGCCTTCGCAAGAAGGTGCTGTGTTGGCTCAACTTTATAACATTATTGCCGGTGGGTCGGCTACGGATAGTGGAGTAGCGCATGTAGAGAAAGCTGCGAAAGAATTGTTGGAGAATAAAGGAAGCTCATTGGTGGTTTCTGGTTCTAATGATAAAGAAATTCAAGTGTTGGTCAACGAGATCAACAATCTTTTAGGAAATTATGGCTCAACCATTTTGCCGACTTTGCCTGTCAATTTCCGCCAAGGAAATGATGAGGCTATGGCTGCATTTATGACAGAGGCTCAAGGTGGAAAAGTAGATGGGGTCATCTTCTACAACTGCAACCCGGTATATGATCACCCAATGGGAACAGAGCTTGGCAATGCATTGAAAGGCATCTCATTATCGGTATCTACTTCTTATACTCCTGACGAAACCGCTTCATCGGTTGCCTACATGGCACCCGATCATCACTTCTTGGAATCGTGGAATGACTTCGAACCGAAGCCCAATCATTACAGCCTGTCACAACCTGCCATCAGTCCGATTTTCAAAACTCGTCAAGCATTAGAAAGCTTTTTGGTTTGGTCTGGCGAAAAGGATGTGGAGTCTTTCACCATTGTAAGCGAGAATTGGAAAAACTGGTTTTATGCAAAGCAAGATTCAGGCGAAACCTTCCAAGGCTTCTGGGATAAGTGCCTATACAATGGCGTTTATGAAATTCCAACAGCAACAAAAGAACTTGCGTTTAATTCCAAGGCTTCAGAGGCGTTGTCCGCTATTGCTGGATATGCCAAGCCTTCTGGAAAATATGAATTAGCAATTTACGAAAGCTATGCCATCGGCAGCGGCTCTCAAGCCAACAATCCTTTGTTGCAAGAACTTCCGGACCCTATCACTAAAGCAACTTGGGATCACTACGTCACCATCTCTATGTCAGATGCAAAAGCTGAAGGGATTGATAATGACGCAGAAGGAAATACCAATGTGTTGGAGATCACCGTAAACGGAAAGAAAATAAAAGCTGCCGCGTTAGTTCAACCGGGTCAAGCGAAAGGAACCTTGGGTATTGCCCTTGGGTATGGACGGACGAAAGTGGGAGCGGTAGCGGAAGGCATTGGCGAGAATCTTTTTCCTGCACTGAGCGTGGTCAATGGATCATTAAACTACAATGTTTCTTCTGGAGTATCGGTTGTCAAATTAGATGATGCGTTCCAACTTGCTCAAACACAGATTCACCAAACCTATATGGGACGTGAATCGGTGATACAAGAATCTGTGTTGTCAGAATTTAAGAAAAACCCAAGCGCGGGTCGTGAGAATCCACAAGTTACGAACTGGGATGAAAAGGTAGATGCAGGTACACTTTCACTCTGGAAAGGCCACGAATATAAGAACCATTATTGGGGCATGTCTATTGACTTGAATACCTGTACCGGTTGTGCAGCCTGTGTTGTGGCCTGTAATGTTGAGAATAATGTCTCCCTAGTAGGCAAGAAGGAAGTTATCAACAGACGCGAAATGCACTGGTTACGAATTGACCGTTACTATACGAGCGATGCAAAACCTGAAGATTATAAAGCAGCTGAAATTGCTTCTGAAAACCCGGAGGTTGTGTTTCAGCCTATGCTTTGTCAGCATTGCAACAATGCACCATGTGAAACAGTATGCCCCGTAGCGGCAACAACCCATAGCACAGAAGGGTTAAACCAAATGGTTTATAATCGTTGCATTGGAACACGCTATTGCGCGAACAACTGTCCATATAAAGTTAGAAGATTCAACTGGTTTAAATACCACGATAACCAACAGTTTTATCAATCTAACCCTGCTATGAATACGGATTTGGGCAGGATGGTATTGAACCCTGAAGTAACCGTTCGCTCACGAGGAGTAATGGAGAAATGTTCATTCTGTGTACAACGCATCCAAACCGGCAAGTTGACTGCTAAGAAGGAGAGAAGAACATTAAAAGATGGAGAGGTGATCACTGCTTGTCAGGCGGCCTGTAGCACAGGAGCTATTGTTTTTGGAGATATGAACAATCCTGAAAGCCGTATCAGTAAACTGTTGAAAATAGAAAGTGATCCTAAGCGACCTTACGGAATCGACAAGAAAATTGGCAACCCTCGTGCCTATAGAGTGCTGGAGGATATTGGTGTAAAGCCAAATATTTTCTACTTAACGAAGATCAGAAACAAAGACGAGAACAAAGAACACGCATAAGTTATTGACTAATTACTATCGACTATCGACCATTGACCATCGACCATTGACCATTGACTAATATGCAAGTAACTTCTTCCCTACGCGAAACCTTAATTACCGGAGGCAAAACCATGCGCGATGTGTCGGAAGACATTAGCCGTCAGGTAGAAGGGAAACCAACTTCGCTATGGTGGATCACCATGGGCATTGCCCTCACCATGTTGGGCTTCGGCTTCTATTGCCTTTGTACTCTTCTATGGGAGGGAGTAGGCGTTTGGGGATTAAATAAAACTGTGGGCTGGGCTTGGGATATCACTAACTTCGTATGGTGGGTAGGTATTGGTCACGCAGGTACGTTAATTTCAGCAATCCTTTTATTGTTCCGTCAAAAGTGGAGAATGTCAATCAACCGTGCAGCAGAGGCGATGACGATCTTTGCCGTTATTTGTGCAGCCACTTTTCCTTTCGCCCACATGGGGCGGTTGTGGTTAGGATTTTATTGGGTGTTTCCCTTGCCAAATACTTGGGGCTCTCTTTGGGCTAACTTCAATTCACCACTGTTGTGGGATGTGTTTGCAATCTCAACATACTTCTCGGTTTCATTAGTGTTCTGGTACATGGGTTTGATCCCCGACTTTGCTGTAATTCGTGACAGGGCAGTTCGTCAAGGAAATAAAGTTCGCGCAAATATTTATAATGCGTTAAGTTTTGGATGGGACGGAGCTGCTCGCACTTGGAGCCGTTACGAGTCAGTAGCATTGATCCTCGCGGGTCTTTCAACTCCCCTTGTACTTTCTGTTCATACGATTGTATCTATGGACTTTGCTACTTCGGTAGTTCCAGGATGGCATACTACGATTTTCCCTCCCTACTTTGTGGCAGGTGCTATCTTCTCTGGCTTCGCGATGGTGTTGACGCTCTTGTTGGTAACTCGTAAAGTTTTCAAGTTAGAAGATTACATCACCATTTATCATATAGAACTGATGAACATCGTTATAATCATCACCGGTTCTATCGTTGGTATCGCGTACATAACAGAATTCTTCATTGCCTGGTATGGTCAAGTACCTGCTGAGCAGTATGCATTCTTTAATCGTATGCAGGGTCCGTATTGGTGGGCTTACTGGTGTATGATGACCTGTAATGTTATTTCCCCTCAACTTTTCTGGTTCAAAAAAATCAGAACTAATATTGTGGCCACATTTATCCTTTCGATTGTGGTGAACATTGGTATGTGGTTCGAACGATTTGTAATTATTGTTACTTCGTTGCACCGCGATTATGTACCTTCTAGCTGGTCAATGTTTCACCCTACGATGTACGACATGGGAGAATACCTCTTTACGTTTGGATTTTTCCTTGCCGCCTTCCTGTTGTTTGCTAAGTTCTTCCCGGTAATCAATATGGCGGAGGTGAAAAGCATTCTAAAATCATCCTCAGAAAAGAAGCATTAGTATATGGAAAGCAATAAGAATTTTGTTGTCGGAATTTTTGAAGATGAAGACATACTGCTCAGCGCAGTAGAAAACACCCGCGAAAAAGGGGTAAAGATTCACGAAGTATATTCTCCTTTTCCTGTTCATGGATTGGATGATGCACTTGGTTATAAGCGTTCACGTCTTCCCATTGCTGCATTCATGTTTGGCATGACGGGTACATCACTTGCCCTCTTAATGCAAATCTGGATGTTGGGTTACGACTGGCCAATGATTATTGGTGGTAAGAACCATGCTTCATTGCCCCCTTTCATCCCTGTAACTTTTGAAATGACCGTTTTATTGGCAGCGTTTGGTATGGTGGGTACATTCTTCATCGTCAGCGACATGAAGCCTTATAAATACCCACGTCAGTTTGACCTTCGTAGCACTGATGATAAACACGTTATGGCAATTGATTTGGCCGCCAACAAAATGAGCAAAGAAGAAATCGGTGCTATTTTGAAAGCACAAGGAGCATCTGAAGTGAACGAGAAGAATTTTTAGATACGAATTATTAATAGCATAAATATGCGAGCATTTAATTTAGTAATGTGTGCAATGATGGTGGTCATCTTGGCGGCTTGTAAGTCGGGTGGTGATTATCAAGGGTTGGAATTTGCACCGAACATGTATCACTCAGTAGCTTATGAGCCGCTGTCGCAGATTACGGATCCTATGCAAGGAAGAATTACCAATGCATTGGATAACGGGCGTGGAGAGTTTTACAACTCTAATCAATACAATCCTTATAAAATGAACTTACGACTTCCTCCGGCTCATACAGTGAGAAGGTCTGCATCTGGATGGTTGCCTTATCGCGGTGTCAATGACACTACTGGGTTGCGCCTTGCAAATAGATTGGTGAGTCCGTATGAATCATCTCCTGCTATTCTTAGCCAAGGAAAGGCTTCTTACGAAATGTATTGTATGCACTGCCACGGTGCAAAAGGAGCCGGTGATGGTAAAGTGGCAGCGGGGGTAAAAATTGATGGAGTGGAACATAGCATTTACCCGGGAGTAGCAAACTTAAAAGGGGACGCCTACAAGAGTATAACAGAAGGACATATTTTCCACGTAATTACTTACGGAAAAGGATTGATGGGCTCTCATGGCTCGCAAGTAAGCGAGGAAGATCGTTGGAAGATTGCCAAGTATGTAAAAGAACTTCAAAAGAATTAATCTCCAGATAATGATAGCGGACGAAAAATATATTTTTAAATCAGCAACCCAGCGCAAGCTCTTTATCCTTATTGGCGTTGGCTTAGTTCTTTTTATTTTAGGTGTGGTGATTGCGATGAACAGTGGCGGTCATCATGAAGCGGAAAAGCATGCTTCTGCAGAGGTTACAAAATCTCTGGTGGCCAGTGTTGAGAGTACTATCCCAAGCGAAGGCCATGAGACACATGAAGCTCCAGAAGCTCACCATGGAAGTCCTACTTGGTTAAAAAGAATTTATACTTCACTCTGGCACAACAATATATTTTTTGGAGGTATTGGTATCATCGGCTTGTTCTTTATCGCCATTCAATATGCAGCTCAGGCAGGTTGGTCAGCACCTATTAAAAGAATTCCCCTGGCAATTGGCCATTGGATTCCCTTTGCCGGAATTTTGATGGTGGTGCTTTGGTTTGTTGTGAAGGGCGATCTTTTTCATTGGACAGACCCGAATTTGTATGATATAAAAAGTGAGTACTACGATAAAATACTGGATAAAAAGAGCGCCTACTTTTTTGGGCCATGGGGAAAGTCTTTCCCGATCTTCTTTGTATTCCGTATGGTTCTTTTCTTTGGCCTTTGGTTTTTATTCTTCACCAGAATCAAAAAGGAAATGTTGGCTGAAGATATTGACGGCTCCGAACAGCATTGGCTCAAATCAAGAAGATTGTCAGCGTATTTCTTACTAATCTTTGCGGTAAGTTCTTCAGTAGCCGCTTGGGATTGGGTAATGAGCATTGACCCTCATTGGTTCAGCACCATGTTTGGCTGGTATGTATTTGCAAGTTGGTGGGTAACTGGTCTTGCTACCATCACGTTGATTGTAGCTAGCTTGAAAGGCGCGGGCTACATGAAGATGGTTACGCAAAATCACTTACATGATCTTGGCAAGTTTGTATTTGCTTTCAGTATTTTCTGGACATATATCTGGTTCTGCCAGTTCATGCTGATTTATTATGCCAACATTCCGGAAGAAACAGTTTATTTTATTCAACGCATGAGGACTTCGCCTTATAGTTGGATTTTCTATGCGAATGTTGTCTTAAACTTTGTTTTGCCTTTCTTGTTATTAATGACAAGAGATGCAAAGAGGCAAATGTCTATGTTGAAAGTAGTTTGTCCAATTGTAATCACAGGTCACTGGTTGGATTTTTATAATATGATAACACCGGGTTCAATGAAGGGCGAGGGAGGAATTGGTTTATTGGAAATCGGATTAGGCTTTATCTTCATGGGTGTGTTCCTATACGTAGTATTGAATGCACTTTCTAAAATGCAATTGGTGGCAAAGCACCACCCGTTCATGCAAGAGAGTTTGAATCATCATATTTAAATTGGCCACAAAGGCACGAAGAGAAAATGATGAAGAATAGAAAAAATAACTTGGTGTAATTGTGCCTTCGTGGCGAAATAACTTTGGTTCTTAAATGAATAATATATGAATTGGATAATTGGGGTTGGCGTAGTTCTGGTGTTGGGCATACTCTACATGATTTTCCGTATTGGAAATTTGGTAGATGTGCTGAAGAACAAGAAAGATGAAGGGTTCTCTTTGTCGTTGAATAATTTCAACGCCTACATGTGCATGGCGTTTATGGTCTTCGGGCTGATTGGTTTTTTCTGGTACTCTTTTGCCTATTTTACTGACTACGATCCTCCGGTAGCTTCTGTCCATGGAGTAATCACAGATGATTTATTTTGGATAACCATGTGGGTAACAGTAATTGCTTTTGCTATTATCTTCATGGTGATGTTCTGGTTCACTTTTGCCTATCGTTATGAGGAGGGCAAGAAAGCAACCTTCTTTGCTGACAACCATAAATTAGAAATTGCCTGGACAGTAATTCCGGCTCTTGTGTTGGCACTCTTGGTTTTTAAAGGTCTTCGTGTTTGGAACGACATTACCGGCCCTGCTTCTAAGGACGCGGTTGTTGTTGAAATGGTGGGCCAACAATTTTTGTGGATGGCAAGGTATCCGGGTGTAAAGGACAAAACATTAGGACATCACAATTATAAATTGATCGACCCTTCGAATGAATTTGGGTTGGATTTAACGGATAAAAATTCCTTCGATGATTTCAAATCGCTGGAGTTGCACATTCCGGTAAACAGAGAAATTTTAATGAAGATCAGAGCAAAGGATGTAATCCATAGTGTTTTTCTTCCTCACTTCAGAGTGAAGATGGATGCAGTACCCGGTGTTCAGACTCATTTCAAATTTACAGCTACTAAGACAACTGCTCAGATCCGCGAAGAGTTGAATAACCCGACTTTCAATTATGAAATGGCTTGTACAGAAGTTTGTGGTCGGGGTCACTTTTCTATGAAATTCCCGGTAGTAGTTGATTCAGAAGAAGATTATGAAAAATGGATGGCTTCGCAGGAATCATGGCTAAAACAAAACCCTGACTATTTGAAATACGTGCCTGTAGCGTTGAGAGAGGCGGCAATGATTAAAGCAGGCATTCCTTTGGATAATGTAGTATCAGTGCAGACAGCGGGAAATTAACACAAGAAGATTAAATTATGGCAACAATTGACGTACATTCTCACCCAGCAGTTCATTCACATGACGACCATAGTCATGAGCACGAACACCACGGCAATTTCTGGACAAACTATATCTTCTGCGAAGATCATAAAGTAATTGCTAAGCAATTCTTGTTAACAGGGATGGCCTGGGCTCTTATCGGTGGAGTGCTTTCTGTTATTTTCCGTTTGCAGTTAGGGTTTCCTGAAGCAAACTTATCTTGGTTGAAGCCGATTCTTGGTGGATGGTTAACATCTGACGGAAAAATTGATCCTGAGTTTTATTTGGCATTAGTAACAATGCATGGAACCATCATGGTGTTCTTTGTATTGACAGCAGGCTTAAGCGGTACATTCAGTAACTTCTTAATTCCTTTGCAAGTCGGTGCGCGCGACATGGCTTCAGGTTTTATGAACATGCTTTCGTATTGGTTCTTCTTCTTGTCAAGTGCTATCATGTTTGTGTCGCTCTTCATATCTACAGGGCCTGCTGCAGGTGGTTGGGTAATTTATCCACCGCTCAGTGCTTTGCCCCAAGCGATCTCCGGTTCAGGATTGGGTATGACATTGTGGTTGGTTTCGATGGCGTTGTTTATTGTTAGCTCGTTGTTGGGAAGTATTAACTACATCACCACAATTATTAACTTAAGAACGGTTGGAATGTCGTTCACAAAATTACCGCTGACTATTTGGGCTTTCTTCTTAACGGCTGTCATTGGAATTCTTTCTTTCCCTGTTTTATTCGCTGCTGCTTTATTGTTGATTTTTGATCGCAGCTTCGGTACCAGTTTTTATTTGTCAGACATTTATATTGCAGGCGAGGCATTGCCAAACCAAGGCGGTAGTCCAATTCTATTCCAGCACTTATTCTGGTTCTTAGGCCACCCGGAAGTGTACATTGTGTTGCTTCCTGCATTAGGAATTACTTCAGAGATTATTGCTACCAATTCGCGTAAGCCAATCTTTGGCTATAAGGCGATGGTGGGCTCTATGTTGTTCATTGCCATTCTCTCCTTCGTGGTATGGGCGCATCATATGTTTGTAACAGGGATGAACCCATTCTTAGGTTCAATCTTTACGTTATTGACATTGATTATCGCGGTACCATCCGCGGTAAAAATATTTAACTATGTCACAACACTTTGGAAAGGTAATATCCGGTTTACTCCTGCTATGTTGTTTTCAATTGGTCTGGTTTCGTTCTTCTTAACTGGGGGTATCACTGGTGTTTTCTTAGGTAACTCAGCGATTGACATTCAATTACACGATACGTATTTCGTAGTAGCTCACTTCCATTTGGTAATGGGTAGTGCTTCTTTCTTTGGTATGATGGCCGGGGTTTATCATTGGTTCCCTAAAATGTTTGGGCGCATGATGGACGAGAAGCTCGGCTCAATCCATTTCTGGCTTACCTTCATTGGCGTTTATCTTGTGTTCTTCCCTATGCACTATATTGGTATTGCAGGTTTCCCTCGTAGATATTATACATGGACAGCCTTTGAATCATTTAGCGGCTTTACTGATTTAAATATGTTAGTAAGTGTTGCTGCGATCGTAACGTTGGCAGCACAGTTCATCTTCTTGTTCAATTTCTTTTACAATATCTTCAGAGGGAAATTGGCACCTGCCAATCCTTGGAATGCAACCACTTTAGAATGGACTACGCCACGTCTTCCAGGCCATGGTAACTGGCCGGGTGAAATCCCGACTGTCTATCGTTGGCCGTATGACTACAGCAAACCGGGTTCAAAAGAAGATTTTATTCCACAGCATATTCCATATTCTGAGACGCCTGAATCTAATTTTCCGCATGAAAATGAGGAGATTAAATTAGAGATGGGTAGGGGCGGAGCGATTGTAGTAGAGGATAAAAAGCACTAATCGAAGCGATTCAAATAGGGACTTGAACTCAACAGCGACTAAGGGATTTTTTAAGCTTTGCTTAACCACCTTAGTCGCTGTTTATTTTTTAATAGCCGTGGGGGGTATCGTCAGGGCTACTGGATCAGGCATGGGTTGCCCTGATTGGCCTAAATGTTTTGGGCAATGGGTTCCGCCAACTTCGGTCGGACAACTTCCTGAGAATTATAAAGAATCGTATGCTTCCTTCCGGGAAAAAAAGAATGTTAAGTTTGCAAAGTATCTTCGCTTGGTAGGCATGAACGAGACTGCCGACAAGATTGAAGCAGATAAATCTATTTTGATTGAGGCAGATTTTAATCCCCTGAAGACGCAGATTGAGTACTTAAACCGGGTGGTTGGAGTGATTGTTGGCTTATTGATTGTGGCACTTTTTTATAGGTCGGTTAAATTCAGAAAGACTCAGCCATTAATCTTTTGGTTTTCACTCATGACTCTCCTAGCCGTCATTTTTCAAGGGTGGTTTGGCTCCATTGTGGTCTCTACTAACCTCACTGGTTGGACAATCACCATCCACATGTTTATAGCCTTGCTGATTGTAGGATTTTTGGTTTATCTACTCTACGCAAGTGGCAATGAAGTGGAGGCTTCTCATCCCGTCAAGGGGCTCAAAACCTTGTTGATTGTATGCATGGCTATATTGTTAACTCAAGTATTCTTTGGTACACAGGTTAGAGAGGCAATTGACAGGATGGTCCTACTGCCTCGCGAAAGTTGGATTGCCGGATTGGGAATGGAGTTTTTCCTTCATCGTTCTTTTACCTGGATTGTGGTTTTGGTTCATTGTGCTTTAGTCTGGCAATTAATTAAAACTACCTGCGATAAAGCTTTATCCCGAGCGTTAATACTCCTAATTTTGGGCTCAACTTTATCAGGCGTGGGCATGGCTTATTTTTCAGTGCCGGGGTTCTTACAGCCAATTCACCTACTCTTGGTGACGGTGGCTTTTGGAATTCAATTATTCTTATTCTTCCGAATGAATAGAAGTAAAAATGTGGTGTTAATTTGATATGATAGCGGCAGATAACATTCAATCGATTTACGCACTTAAGGCAAAAGCTTATTACGAGCTATTGAAACCAAGACTTTCTTTCCTGGTGGCTTTTTCTTGTGCCTTCGGATATGCTTTGGCGACTAAAGGTAGCGTGAATTGGGGAGTACTATTAATGTTGACATTGGGCGGCTTCTTATTAGCAGGAGCATCAGGCTGCATCAATCAAATCTTAGAAAAGGATTTTGACGCGATCATGAATCGCACTAAGAAGCGACCTATTCCCACCGGTAGAATTACAGTTATTGAAGCAATTGTATTTTCAATAGTTTGTGGATTGCTCAGCCTGATAATCTTATGGGTTTATACAAATCCTCTCACGGTGATTTTGTCGCTGGTCTCGATGGTGCTTTATAGTTTTGTGTACACTCCCCTGAAGCGTGTTGGTCCTATTGCCGTTTTTGTTGGGGCGATACCTGGTGCATTGCCACCGCTGTTGGGTTGGATAGCCGCCACGGGCAGGATTTCGCATGAGGCAATGATCATTTTTGGCATTCAATTCATATGGCAGTTCCCACACTTTTGGGCAATCGCCTGGGTGGCGGATGATGATTATAAAAAGGCAGGTTTTAAGTTGTTGCCTTCGGGAGGGGGAAAGGATATTAATACCGCTATACAGATTATGATCTATACCTTGTTTTTAATTCCGTTGGGATTGTTGCCTGCAAAATTTGGAATAACAGGTCTAGATTCAGGCATTGTAGCTACCCTCTGTGGTGCAGCTTTTTTTGGACAGACATTTTCTCTGATGAGGACGGGGAGCCAGCAATCGGCTAGGCGCATTATGTTTGGTTCTTTTATTTATTTGCCCATTGTGCAGATTGCATATTTGTTGGATAAAATTTAAGAAGATAGAATAGAAATGGATAAGACGGTTGATTTTAAAATTGTAGAAGAGCCCAAGAAGCCCATAGCGATGCATCCCAAAAAATTTGGAGTGTGGCTTTTTATGGCGAGTGTAATGATGTTGTTTATGTCATTGACCTCGGCTTACATTGTAAGAAGGGCTGAAGGTAATTGGGTATATTTTGAATTGCCTCATATTTTTTACTACAGCACATTTATTGTTATAGCCGGAAGTATTACAATGCAAATAGCCTTTCTGGCGGCCAAAAGAAATCTGATAAAGCGGTTAAGGTTGTTTTTAGGGATTTCATTTGTGATTTCTTTAACTTTTTTGGTAACACAGTACTTAGGTTTAGTTGAGTTGGTCAATCAGGGTCATTATTTTACTGGTGGGAATCCTTCTGAATCTTTTTTCTACGTTTTCCCCTGGCTTCATGGAGTTCATATTGTTAGCGCGATTATCTTTCTTTTAATTGTTTGGCGTTCGGCAGTCAAAGGGAAAATCAACTCTAATGACACATCTCAGATAGAAATGTGTACAACTTATTGGCATTTTTTAGGTGTTCTTTGGCTATATTTGTTCGTTTTCTTATCATTGCTACGATAAACTTTTAAACATGGCACACGCTACCGCGACTACCGCACCGGAACAAGATGTATGGAATGGAGGAGTATCCCCGTTAGGCGCCAGTTATGGCAAGCTCATGATGTGGTTCTTCTTACTTTCCGATGCATTTACATTCTCTGGCCTGTTGGTTACTTATGGATTTGTACGATCCGGACACAATGCGTTCGAAGGCCTGAGAGAAAAATTTGCCTTTTCAACTGAATACTGGCCGATACCGGAAAGGGTATTTGAAGCAGTGCCTTTTCTACATGGAATTTCCCTTCCGTTAGTATTCGTAGGTATAATGACGTTCATTTTGATCATGAGTAGTGTAACAATGGTGCTGGCAGTTGAAGCCGGTCATCGTATGGATCAAAAAGCTGTTGAGAAATGGATGCTGTGGACCTTGTTAGGAGGCGTTACTTTCTTAAGCTGTCAAGCTTGGGAGTGGACACATTTTATTGTGGGAACCGATACCCCAACAGTAGTAAAAGATTTTGTGAACGGGCAATGGATCACCAAAGAAGTATTTGGCGCCAATCTTCATATCAATCAATATGGACCCCAAGATTTTGCAGACTTCTTCTTTTTTATTACGGGCTTTCACGGCTTCCACGTATTTAGCGGGGTGTTGTTGAATTTCTTAATTTACTACAACACGGTAACGGGCGTCTACGCCAGAAGAGGTCATTATGAGATGGTAGAGAAAGTAGGTCTTTACTGGCACTTTGTAGATTTAGTTTGGGTATTTGTATTCACGTTCTTCTACCTAGTTTAGTATTTATTAATTAAGCATTTACACTCAATACTTATACCATGGCACATCACTCACACGAAACAGAAGTTACAATACTTCCTCCGGACAAAGAGAAAATTAAAAAACTATGGACAGTAGCGGGTATTTTGGGAGCGCTGACATTAGTTGAGTTTGCGATTGCGTTCACACTGCATCATGGTCCCTTAAAAACATCGATATTTGTGGTGATGACCATAGTGAAAGCTGCCTATATTGTTGGCGAATTTATGCACTTGAAGTATGAGGCGAAAGTGTTGTTTTGGGCCGTCATGATTCCTATCACATTTATCATTTGGATGTTGGTGGCTTTTGTTTATGAAGGCATGAAACTTTCAGATATTAATTTTATTTGATAATAAATTTTAGTTTACAAAAAATAATAAAAGGCTAAGGTTGAAGAACTTTAGCCTTCTTTTTTGAAACTGAGTCATTTGCTCAGCACGGTCTATTGTCATGTCTACTGTTCGGTTAATTGGATATATCTCTGAATGAATAAAAAACGGATTCTTTTGTCGTTGGCGTTGATCTTGCCGGTTATTGTTTTCATTTTTTTAAAATTCTTTGGCAAGAACAAATTTGATATTCCCCTTTATTATAAAAATGGAGTGGACTCATTAGCACACGTGTGTGAGATTGGAACGGCTAAACCCTACCAGCTTTCAGACTCTGCGTTGAGGGTGATTAATTGGAAAGGAACAAACCTGATTTTGATTACGGTCAATCCATCGCCAGATGAAATTGAAAACTTCAGGCACGTATATGAGGAAATTGATCAAGTGAAAGTAAGTAATATTTATCTTTCAGAAGGTGAGATGGGGATGAGTAAGGAGAATGTTGATCAGTGGGTCACTTGCATTTGCCTTCTTAAAAAACCTAGAAAAACGGTCTTAGTTGACAATCAAAAACACATTCGTGGGTATTACAATCTCACAAGCCGTGAAGAAACGGATCGTTTAATAGTCGAACTCCAAGTCTTGTTGCAGCAATAATTGAATTATGAACGAAATTAAGAAAGAGCCCTATCAAAAATTGATTGTTGTGTTATCAGTAGTAATTCCAATAGTAGTGGCGGCACTTTTTAGGATTAAAATTCCGGGTTATAATTTTTCATTTCTGCCGCCCATTTATGCAAGCATTAATGGGCTTACCGCTATTTTGCTAGTAATAGCGGTGATTGCCATCAAGAATAAGAATAGAAAGATTCACGAAATATTAATGAAATCATGCATAGGCCTATCGGCTGCTTTTCTAGTGTTGTATGTAGTGTATCATATGTTTAGCGATTCCACACCCTTTGGCGGAGAAAGCTATGTCAAAACCATCTACTATGTTATTCTAATTTCCCATATCCTTCTTTCTGTTATCGTGATCCCGTTTGTTTTATTAACGTTTTCAAGGGCATTGGCAGGTAATTATGAAAGACACAAATCATTGGCTAAATTTACATTTCCGTTATGGTTGTATGTTGCAGTAACGGGAGTCATTGTTTATATTATGATCAGCCCATACTACACGAATTGATAAAGTGAAATGAAAAAGATAATCGTATTATTCTTTCTCTTTCTTGTCTGCCTAAACGGAGTAAGCGCACAATGTGCTATGTGCAAAGCTACTCTTGAGAACAATATCAGCAATGGAAACATTGGCATAGCAGCGGGTATTAACTTAGGCATCCTTTATCTTTTTGTAGCTCCATATCTGGCCATCGCTACCCTCGCATTCTTTTGGTACCGAACCAGTAAGAGAAATGCAACCCATAAGCTTCCTACTGCTCAGTGAAGGATGTTAGTTTAGCAAAGGCAATATGGGAATGCAAATGCCCACGTTGCCGGAAAGGTGTGCTTTTCAAGCACCCATTGTATTCTTCCAAGTTTAGTATAATGAATGATGCCTGCGAAAATTGTGAAGCTACGTTTATGCCAGAACCGGGGTTTTATTTTGGTGCCTTATATGTTAGTTACGCCTTTACGATCACATTGTTCATTGGTATTTGGGGAATCCTTTATTGGTTATATGATCCGGCAGATTGGGTGTATATTGTTACGATCGTGATTGCTTGTGTTCTCTTTATTCCTATAAGTTTTCGCTATTCTCGTGTTTTGTATTTGTATTGGTTTGGAGGAATTAGTTATAGAGGATAGAGTACACGTTAGGCAATTCGCTCCGGCCTTCAATAGAGATTAAGGTCTTAACTTTTCTTACTTTTAGAGAGTTAATTATAACATGCTTTCAAACACAGGCCTCCGTTTCATTTTTGTTTCAATACTCTTTTTCGGAGCCGGCCTTGCCTATCATAGTTTTTATAAGTCAAAATTTACAGAGGAATCAATTGGCAATCAGGTTTCGGCCAACTTAGTTAAGCAACTAAGAGAAATAGAAATAGAAGCGGAGATTTTATCAAAAGACTTGCCTGACAATTCTCGCTGGTCTCAATCTCCCTACTCTTTTTTTCTGGTAGATAGCATCAATATAAAGGCGTGGAGCCAAAATGCCTTTGTCCCTGAGATAAATTCGTTAGTAGAATCTTTTGAAATAAAGCTCTTTCAATCTCAACGAGGTGACTTTCTTATTCGCAAGTGGCTTTTGGATAGCCGTCATTTCTTAATTTGTGTGCTTCCATTGGCAGAACGATTTAAAGTTACCAATCAATACTTGAGGCCACAGTGGAATAAGCTGATATTTCCGATTGATGGTATCAGAATCATAAGTCCATTGGCCCCAGAAGGGTTCTCAATAATAGTATCATCAAAGTGCTATTTCAAAATTAAGGTGGAAGAAAGCTTTGAGAAACTGCCCTTGAATTTATTCTCTTTAATACTATTGGCATTTGCCATACTGTTTTTATTGTTGTTTGTTGGAAATTGGCTTTTAACTCTGCATAGAAGAGAGCAGTATGGGTTGGTTTTCGTTTTGTCTTTTCTTTTACTTTTTGCAATACGAGTGACGATGATTTATGGAGGGTTTCCTTCTAAATTAGGCTCTTGGGAGGTGTTTAATCCCCAGCGATTTGCATCGTCATCTTTTAATGTATCGTTAGGTGATTTCTTTTTAAATTCGCTGGTAGTACTTGTTTGTTGTACCTATCTGTTCCTGAATTATTCAAAGCTGAAGTTTGTAAAGTTTGTGCTGCGCAGCCAGCGATGGATGAAAGTGGTTTTTGCTATATTGTTTTTAGCGATCGCTTTCTTTTCCTTTTTATTTCCTTTTCTTTTTTTTGAAATTATCTTTCACAACTCAGCAATCAGCTTGGATATCGTTCAGCAT
This sequence comes from Cytophagales bacterium, assembly GCA_043757225.1. Lineage (GTDB taxonomy): Bacteria > Bacteroidota > Bacteroidia > Cytophagales > Cyclobacteriaceae > ELB16-189. The sequence goes on from JAYVPS010000304.1 coordinate 35,404, forward strand.
ATTCATTTTGATATGCTTCGCCTATTGGCATTCACCACGGTTTTGATGGGAGTTATTAGTAGTTTTATGATATGTCATTTTTGCGTACAGATAGCATCACAAATTTTAACAAGCAAGGTCAATTATTTTGGTTCTCTATTGTTGGGAGCAGGTATTTTTATCATCTACTTTGTTTTTTCAAATCATAATTATTGGATATCATTAATCATCGGGTTTGTTTACTTTTCAATCCTCTTTTTTTCAGGATGGCATTCATCGCTAAAGAAAATTGGATTCAATACCTTCCTTTATTTTATTGTTGCTATTACCGCCTTTAGTTTGCAGGGCACCCTTAGCATTAAAGAATTCACGAGAGAGGCAGACATAGCTGCACAGCTTAGGTTTGGTAACAATAGTCTAATCAATCATGATATTTTGGGTGAGTATTTGTTGGCAGAGAGCGGAAAAAAAATTGCCCAAGATCAATTTATACAAAGTCGCCTGACGAATCCGTTTTTATCCAAAAGCATTATAAAACAACGAGTAGAACAGATTTATATAAATTCTTATTTTGATCGATACGAAGTAAAGATTTATCTATATAATGCTGCCGGGGAGCCTTTGGGCGATAGACCTGATCAAGGCTTCGCTTCTTCTATTGAGGCTTTTAAGGAAATAGCCGAGAAAACGGAATATGAGGGTGTGTATCTTGTAAAAGAACCAAAAGTAAGATCAATTAAACGTTATCTTAATATCATACCCATCTATCGTTCTAGCCTGATAGGCTTTGTGGTAATGGATATTTCCTTAAAAAAAATTATTCCTCACAGTGTTTATCCTGAGTTATTAGTTGACAATCGGTTTGCTCAATTTATGGGAAATAAGGATTATAGCTTTGCTTTTTTCTCCAACGGGGAGTTGCTGACGAGTTTTGGTAGCTATAACTATGACCGTGATTTTGATAAAACTTTATTGAAAAGTAAAAAACTTTTTCAAAATGGTTTTGAAGAAAAAGGATACCAGCACGTGGGTGTTAGGGGAGAAGAAGGCGAAGAGGCTATTGTCTCATCGCATGAATACAGTTTGTTTTACGTGCTTGCTAACTTTGCTTTTCTCTTCGTGATTGGATTGGTGATCGTTCTATTATGGATGATGGTCTACGCAATCAATAGTTTGGTACGGGGCTATAAGCTCAATTACTCAGCCCGAATTCAGCTCTATATTTACCTTGCTTTTATAGTACCGTTGATAGTAGTTTCTGTTGCTACGCTTAGTATCACGAGTCAATCAAGAGAAAGCCAATTGAAAAATGATTTTCAAGTGCGTTGCGAGCAGATTGCTCAGAGTATTGCTCCCTTGTTAGATGAGTCTGATGCGGGTTCGATTTCCAGTGTTACTATTTTGGAAACTGAATTACTTGAACTTGCAAAGTCAGCGAATGCTGACATTTCAGTTTTTAATCCAATGGGAGAATTGATAACGTCAAGTCAGCCGGCAATTTTTGAAAACCAACTAGCTTCTAATTGGATGGATAGAAAAGCCTGGCAACGCATTGCTGGCGACAAAGAGACCTATGTAGTTCAAAGTGAAAAAATTGGTACTCTTCAGTACAATAGTTCCTATTTAGCGTTAAAGTCTTCCGCGTCAGGTAAGTTTTTAGGAATTGTAAACCTTCCCTTTTTTAAGTCGGCAGATATAATAGAAAAAGCACAGGGCATTGTATTGGCAAATATATTGGTGGTTTTCGTAATTGTTTTTATTCTCTTCTCACTGATTTCATTTTATACGGTTGGTTGGCTTACGTTTCCACTTCGCCTAATCACAAAAACATTAGGCAAAACTTCTTTTACCGGTGAGAACAAACCCTTACAATGGAATTCTAATGATGAAATCGGATTAATGGCGTCAGAATATAATCGAATGTTGCAAAACCTGGAACAGAGTAAGGCTGCTCTGGCGCGAAGTCAAAAGGAAACGGCTTGGCGGGAAATGGCACAACAAGTCGCTCATGAGATTAAAAATCCGCTAACACCAATGAAGTTGATACTCCAACAAATGGAGCTGTCGATGGGTAAGGAGATGGATAGGGAGAAAAACTCTAAGTCAGTAAAGACATTGTTGGAGCAAGTGGATATTTTGAATGGCATTGCTTCATCCTTCAGTTCATTTGCTAAAATGCCTGCTCCTGTTTTGTCGCGAGTAGAGATAGGGGCGGTTCTTAAAAAAGCAGTAGAGTTGTATGCGAACTTATCTAATGGTAAGGTAAATTTGAGTGTCAATGAATCACCCTTGTTTGTTCAAGGGGACGAGCAATTGCTGATTCGCATATTTTCTAACATTATCTTAAATGGACTTCAATCCAGTGAAAAGGAAGGGATGGTGAATATTCTACTTAAGAAGCAAGCTGAAAAATGCATTATCTCCTTTAATGATAATGGAAATGGCGTTGATGAGATTACTAAGCAAAAAATATTCACCCCGTATTTTAGTACCAAAAAATCGGGCTCTGGCTTGGGGCTTGCCATTGCAAAACAGGGCATTGAACAATGTGGAGGGATAATTTGGTTTGAATCTCAGAAAATCGGAACTACTTTTTTTATTGAGTTGCCGTTGACATGAAGGGTATTTAGCGTGGAGCTACTTACCTTTCAATCCCTTCATAACCCTATTAATAAAAACAAAATCATCCAACTCCTTTACTCCAGAATGAATGATGTCATCATTGGATCCTTCCCATAACATATTGCCTTTGTAGAGGAACATGATTTTCTCACCTATGCCCAATACTGAATTCATGTCATGGGTAACGACTAACGTAGTAATATCAAATTCATGAGTAATTTCTAAGATCAGCTCATCGATTAAAATAGAGGTCTGAGGATCGAGGCCTGAGTTGGGCTCATCACAAAAGAGATAATTAGGGTTATTTACGATGGCACGGGCAATGCCGACTCTCTTCTTCATACCACCGCTAATCTCCGAAGCCATTTTCTTGTTCACGTTCTCTAAGCCCACTCGCTTCAGGCAAAAGTTGACCCGATCCAACTTTTCATCTAATGGCATGGTTGTGAGAATATCCAATGGAAAACGGACATTCTCTTCTACGTTTTTAGAATCGAATAATGCACCGCCTTGAAACAGCATGCCTATCTCTCTGCGGATTTCGGATTTTACCTCCTTATCTGCTTCCGTGAAGTTTCGTAAATCATAAAAGACATTACCCGTGTCAGGACTAACAAGTCCAACAATACATTTTAGCAGCACGCTCTTTCCTGTGCCGCTCGCACCTATGATCAAATTTGTCTTGCCTTTATCAAACTCACCGCTAATTGCAGACAATACAGTTTTGTCGTGAAAAGACTTTGAGATGTTTTTTATTTTGATCATGGCTATAAAAGAAGATTGGCCAAGAAATAATCGGCAAGCAAGACAGCAATAACACTGGAAGTTACTGCCTCGGTACTTGCAATACCCACCTCTAATGCGCCACCTTGCGTGTAGTAGCCTTTGAAAGATGAGATAGACGAGATAAGGAATGCAAATACAAATGCCTTTATCAGAGCGAAGATTACAGAGTATTCATTAAACGTTGAGCGGATACCCATGATGTATTCGGTGGGAGTTAGAATACCCGTTAAGGTGCCTACTAAATATCCGCCAAACAAGGCGCACACTCCGGCAAAGATTACCAACGTTGGGTACATGATTAACGAAGCAATAATTTTGGGTAATACTAAGTAAGAAGAGGAATTAATACCCATCACTTCCAAGGCGTCAATTTGCTCGGTGATTCGCATGGTGCCAAGGCCGCCCGCCATACTGGAGCCAATTTTCCCCGCAAAAATAAGACCCATGATAGTTGGCGCTAATTCAAGTATTGTCATTTCTCGCACCACTTGTGAAATAACAAACCGAGGGACTAATGGGGTTACTAGATTATAGGCTGTCTGTACGGTGGTTACTGCACCAATGAAAGTAGAGACCAGCATGAAGAGGAAAACAGAATTTACGCCAATATGAATGCATTCTTCGATAACCAATTTGTAGTAGGTTCTGAATGTTTCCCTTCGCACTACCAGCGTTTCCAGAAACATCATGTAACGGCCAAATTCCTTCATGTAATAGAGTTGAAATGCTATATTGCCCAAAGATAAAATAATTTTGCATGAACAAGTTGATTGTGGTGACCGGTGGCACAAAAGGAATTGGCAGAGCGATTTTGGAATGTTTTGCCAAAGCGGGCTTTGATGTGGTTACCTGTTCCAGAAATGAGGACGAGCTAAAAGAATTGAAGGAGACTTTTGAATCTTCCTTTAGTATAAAAGTATTTATAAAAGTGGCTGACATGTCTGTAAAGGAACAGGTAAAATCCTTTACTGAATTTGTGTGTGCACTTGGCCGACCGGTAGATGTTTTGGTGAATAATGCTGGGTATTTTTTGCCGGGGTCGGTGATTGAAGAGCAGGAGGGAAGCCTTGAAAGTATGATCAGCAGCAACGTTTTTAGCGCTTACTATACCACGCGCGGGCTGGTGAAGGAAATGATCAAGCTCAAATCAGGGCATATCTTTATCATGTGCTCGATTGCCAGCATTAAAGCATATCCCAACGGGGGCTCGTATGCTATTTCAAAGTTCGCTTTGTTAGGATTTTCTAAAGTGCTGCGAGAGGAGTTAAAAGATCACGGGATTCGGGTAACGGCTATCCTTCCCGGTGCAACCCGGACTGCCAGTTGGGATGGTGTGAAGTTACCTGACGAACGCTTTATTAAGGTAGAAGATATAGCGGAGACTATCTTCGCAGCCTATAGTTTGTCGAAGAGAAGTGTAGTAGAAGAAATTTTGATTAGACCGCAGCTTGGGGACATCTAGGGTGCATTCCAAATTGTCGCGGATTTACGAGGCGTTCCTATGGGACGCTGTCTTCAATTTATTTCCACCTCTACTACCCGCGATACGTCCCGAAGGGACGATTGGTGGGTAGAAAAGATAGCGAGAGTGCATTTTACGTTCCGTTAGGAACGTTTCGTGCCGCGACAA
>JAYVPS010000305.1:0-40395 GCA_043757225.1 Cytophagales bacterium
CACATTCCGAACATCGTTATTATTACTACAGTCATTTATTCTTTGGCTTTTTAATGCGCAGCCAAACAACTTACTCCCCAACTTTTAATACTGACCCTACAAATCTCCTGACAAATTCTTAAAGATTGTAATTCCCCTACCTGCGCAAGGTACTATACTATCAAAGTCGAGGGCTAATTTCGTTGGATATGCAAAAGCCCAAAAGCCTCGTGATTAGGGCTGACTAAAAATACTTCAAAAATTTTCATCCAGTACTTGGTCATACATAGTACTTTGTCCGTATAATAGCCTAGAAGGTCTAAAAACAGCAGTATGAACTTGGAAAACACACAAATTCAGATGAGAAAGGGGATATTGGAGTTCTGTATTCTCCACATAATTGCCCGTGGGGAAGTTTACGCATCGAACATGCTTGATGAACTCACAGCCGCCAAAATGATTGTAGTGGAGGGTACACTCTACCCCTTGTTGACGCGGCTAAAAAATGCCGGCCTGTTAGAGTACAAATGGGTGGAATCAAAAGAAGGGCCACCCCGAAAGTACTACAAACTAACGTTGGAAGGCACAGAATTTTTAACCGGCCTAACCGATACATGGGACGACCTCGTCCACTCAACAGAAACCGTTCGCAGTAAGTCAGAAGTGAAAGCATAAACCCGATTCTACAAACTCCTAATTTTTAGCAATGAAAAAGAATATCAGTATCAACATCAGCGGAATCATCTTCCACATAGAAGAAGACGGATACGATTCACTCCGCAAATACCTGGACTCGATCAATCGCTATTTTGGTTCGTTCGAAGACAGCAGCGAAATATTATCTGACATTGAAAGCCGCATAGCCGAGATATTTTTATCGAAACTCAACGAAGGCAAGCAAGTAATTACCCTTGATGACGTGAATAGCGTGATGGCAACCATGGGTAATGTGAGTGACTTTAAAGCTGCCGAAGAGCAAGAGTTTTCGATGGATGATCAACCCAAGGCGACTAGAGACAGCTCAAGGGCTACTTCTGCTGTACCGGTTAATAAAAAATTATTGCGTGACCAACGAAGAAAAATTCTAGGGGGCGTGTGTGCCGGATTAGGTCATTACTTCAACATCGATCCGGTATGGCCACGGGTATTGTTTGCTCTTTTGGTGTTGGGTAGTTATGGCGGGCTCTTCGTTGCCTACATCATTTTGTGGATTGTATTGCCTGCCTCTGAAAGTATTGAAGAAGAACCTTCTATAAAGAAAATGTATCGCGACCCAGAGAAAAAAGTTATCGGTGGCGTGGCCAGTGGTGTTGCTGCTTTCTTTGGAGGCGACCTTACCCTCATTCGCATACTATTCCTGATCACCGCTTTCGTAGGAGGCCTTGGCTTTCTTCTCTACGTGATTTTATGGATTGCCTTGCCAGAAGCAAAAACCATTACTGAAAAAATGGAAATGGAAGGCGAACCGGTTACTCTCTCTAACATTGAATCATCGGTAAAGAAAAACCTAAACGAAAAAGGAGAAGAAGAAAGCACGCTTACTAAAATTGTTCTATTTCCTTTTCGCATGATAGCGGCTGTTATCAACGCCTTGGGCAGCGCACTGGGCCCAATAGCCAAAGTTTTATTTGATGTGGCACGTGTCTTTGTGGGAATAATTTTTGTGATGATTGGATTGTCACTCGTATTCTCTGTACTCGCGTCCTTCGGAGTATTTTTTGGCATTTTAAGCACGCATATCTTGCCTGAATCGTGGGGCGGAGATCTTCAAGGATTGAGCTTACCCATGGAGGCAATACGAAATACATTCCCCCTCTGGATAGTGGTTTTCGCATTCATTGTGGTGCTGGTGCCATGTCTCACATTCTTGTTAATAGGCAGTTCCATCATGGCCAAAAGAAGTATTACTCCATCGGCTGTAAGCTGGACTTTGGCGGGACTATTTTTCATCGGTGTTTTAGTCTTGGGGTTAACCATTCCTCGTATAATTTATTCTTTTAAAGAAGATGGCGAATACAAAGTAGAAAGGGTCTTCTATTTGGCAAACAAAACTCCGGTGATTCGAGTAAAGGAAATAGGCCTAGATGACTATCGCGTCACAGACCTTTCACTAAAAGGATATGATGGCAAAGAAATTAAATTGGTGCAACGCTTTACGGCACAAGGAAGCACACGAAAAAGCGGCATCGAGAATGCTCAGATGGTTGACTATCGGGTCAATCAGATAGATAGTGTCTTAGAATTTGATTCGAACATCACCTTTAAGAAAAATGCGAAGTTCCGCGCTCAGCGACTCGATATGGATTTATTTATCCCTTACAATCAGTCATTTGTGGTGGACGAAAATGCATGGCGATTACTCTCCGAAAATTATGGGCAGTGGGAATATTCTGAAACCGACAAGACCCAAACCTGGAAGTTGACCGAGAAAGGCCTTGAGTGTTTAACCTGCCCTGAGCGTAAAAAAAGCGAATTAGGCCTCCATGAAAATGATCAATATGGCATCAAGAATTTTAATGAAATCGATGTGACGGGGATTTTCGATTTGATCATCAAACAAGGTGAGAACTACTCGGTAGAATTGGATGGCAATGACCGTGAAAAGAAACGCTATAAGGTTAACCTTTCAGGTGAAACGTTGGAAATTGATTACGAAACTCGCAACAAAACCTTTTGGAAAAATAATATCAGCGTAGAGGATCGCGTAACCATCACCATCATTTTGCCCAACCTAAAAAAATTGAAAGTGAAGGGCGCGGGTGAATTAAAAATGAGAGACTTTGATGAAAGCGACATGGAAATTTCTTTGCTTGGCGCAATGGTGGGCGAAGCCGATTTAAAAGTTCAAAACTTATCGCTTGATTTTGCAGGCCCAATCGTTTTTGAATTAGATGGTAATGGGCACTTTCTGCAAGCTGAAATTACTAAGATGGCACAACTCAAGGCAAGTCAATATGAGGTGGCTGATGCTGTAATAGAAGCGAAAAAAATGGGTCGTGTCCGGGTGAATGTCAGTGCTACGTTAGAAATGGATACCGATGTGCTAAGCTCAATAAAATATCAGGGGAATCCGGAGGTGATTAAAAAGAATTAGTTGGATAATCAAATTTGATAATGCAGAGTCCGACCATAGACCAAAATTATTAATAAATGAAAAGAGTTAAGTATTATGCCTTAACCATACTTTTGATATTCATATTTTTCTCATTCTGGATGTCACCAAGTTTAGGCGGGCTGATCCCTGGCGGAAAAGATACACCAGACAAAAGTGTAGAAAAAATTGCGTTTGATCTTGAGCCAACAAATGAGTTTACGTTAAGTTACCTAAGCCGAACGGATGACACTACATTAATTAAATTGAGAAAGGCTTACCCGTTGGATAGTTTGACGGCTAACGCTAAATCCGATCTTGAAAAAATCCTTAAAATTCAAAGCTGGGTTCAAAGTCAATGGGTTCATAATGGAGACTCCAAGCCGGAAATTTATGACGCTCTTTATATTTTACAAGAAGCAAAAAAGGGTAGAAAATTTAGATGTGTTGAATATAGCCTCGTAGCAGGTGAGTGTTTAGCATCTCTAGGTTTTAAAGTTCGCAACATTGGTCTTATGACAAAAGATATTAATGATGTTAACTACGGAGCAGGACATGTTGCCAATGAGGTCTATTTGAAGGACTTACAAAAATGGGTTTTTATTGACCCTCAATTTGATGTAATAACAACCAAAGCCAGTATTCCACTCAATGCGGTTGAGTTGCAAAATTTAATAGCGAATAACACAGATTTTAATATCATCAATCCAAATGGAGTAATCTCAAAAGAAGATTACAAAGAATGGATTGGGCCATACCTTTACTATTTTAACGTAAGTTTAAACAAAGGCAGCATTGGGATTTTTGATAGAATCATTGGCTCCAAGAAACAATTGATCTTGTTGCCGAAAGGGGCGGAGAAACCAAAATACTTTCAAAGGCTTTTTAGGATAAACAATGCTTACTTTACAACTTCTTCGGGGGACTTTTATCCCAAGCTAAAGGATTAACCATTTTGCGATTCAATAAAGGATGAACTCAATTATCAGTCCGAAAAAATCAACTTGAAATTAGAGAATGTAAAATTAGTTGTGCTTACCCATCTTCATTTAGATCATACCGATGGGATCAAATTTTTTCCAAAGCAAGAAATTATTGTTGGCGATACAGAATTTAAATCCATATGGCAATACGCCTAGCACCTATCCCTTTTGGTTTGAACCTAACCGACTGAGTTATAAGCAGAATAAAATTGAGGTCTTTGATCACTTATCCCATTACCTCTTCAGAAGACTTTCTCTATGTGCCAACGTCAGGACATACCCATGGCCACTGTTCAATTATCTTGCAAGACTAATTTAGCTAAAAACTAACTCTAAAACTCAAGAATAATCGGTACATTTCTGCTATAATTTCTTACCATGGATGTTAAAATAAAATTTCTCGGTGCTGCCAAAAGTGTTACCGGCTCTAAATATCTGCTGGAAATTGATCAGCAAAAAATAATGGTTGACTGCGGTCTCTTTCAAGGGCAGAAAGAATTGCGCCTGCGCAATTGGGACAAGCTGCCTGTTGATCCGGCCACCATCGACTTAGTGGTGATCACACACGCACACATCGATCATATCGGCTATCTCCCTCGCTTAGTAAGAGATGGCTTCTCAGGAAAAATTATTTGTACCGCAGCCACCGAAGACTTGATGAAGATTATGTTGATGGATGCTGCAAAGTTACAGGAAGAAGAAGCACTCTTCGCCTTCAAGCGTGGCTACTCTAAACACAATAAGCCAGAGCCTTTATTCACCACCGATAATGCAAAGATGGTATTGACGTTGGTGGAGAGTCATCCATTCAAAAAAGAAATTCCATTGATCAAACAAGCCTCTGTTCGCTTTCATAACTCAGGTCATATTCTTGGCTCTGCCTTTGCGGAATTTAAAATTCACGGAAGAAAAGAAGAAAAGACAATTGTATTTTCAGGAGACTTGGGTCGATACAATGACCCTGTCATGTTTGCGCCCGATGCTATTACCGAAGCAGATGTTTTAATTGTGGAATCCACCTATGGAAATAAATTGAATCCGCAATTGGATGTTGAAGAACAACTCACTAAAATTTTGAATGAAGCCTGTGCCAACAATGGAACTTTGGTGATTCCTGCCTTTGCATTAGGCCGCACGCAAAGCTTAGTGTACTATTTAAACAAATTGATGTCTGCAGGGGTCGTGCCAACGATACCAATTTACATCGATAGCCCTATGGCAATCAATGTGACCGATCTTTACGAAAGGCACAGTACGTTGCATAAAATAAGAGTAACCAAACAAGGCTCAAAACTCATCAGCATTTTTGATGCGCCCAATATTCATTTTTGTTATACCCGCGAAAGCTCGAAGGCGCTCAACGAAATTAAAAAGCCCATCATTATTATTTCAGCCAGCGGAATGGCAACAGGCGGAAGGGTTCTTCATCACCTCTTTCATCGCTTACCACAAGCCAATGATACAATTTTATTTGCTGGCTATCAGGCAGAAGGCTCGCGTGGGCGCGATATTCTGGACGGAGAAAAGTCTGTGAAAATATTTGGCGAAGAGGTAGCAGTGAATTGCCATATCCGCGAAGTTCACGGGCTTTCTGCCCATGCCGATCAAAGCGAATTACTACAATGGATTGGCAATTTAAAAAAGGCGCCTAAGATAACCTTCATCACCCACGGTGAAATCGAAAGTTCAACGACCTTTGCCAAACTAATAGAATCTAAAATGGGCTGGAAAACCGTGATACCGGAATATTTGCAATCCACTATTTTATTTGAAGGGATTTAACGGACTTGCGGAAGACTTTTTTTTTCGCGCAAAGACACAAAAGACGCCAAGAGAAGAATAGGTTTAATGGTTTGCGAATTCCGGTGAATGAACTATTTTTTAGCTACGAATGTGGAACCAAAAAAACTTGATGCCTTCAATAACCTTTTAATAAAAACATGAAACAAGATCGCTTATATTCACTTGATGTTTTCCGTGGCATAACCGTTGCCGCCATGATTTTAGTCAACAACCCGGGCAGTTGGGATAGTGTCTACCCTCCTCTGCTTCATGCACACTGGAATGGCTGCACACCCACCGATTTAATTTTTCCGTTTTTCCTTTTCATCGTTGGCGTCTCTATTCACTTTTCTTATCAAACAAGAGTATCAGAAGGACTAACTCAAAATAATGTTTTAAAAATTGTAAAACGTGCAGCAATTATCTTTCTACTAGGTCTCTTGCTGGCACTTGTACCAAAGTTTAATTTTTCTATCGTTCGAATTCCAGGCGTGTTGCAACGCATCAGCATCGTATTTTTATTCTGTGCGCTGATTTATTTAAAAACCAATTGGCTCACGCAAATTCGTATTGCCCTTATTCTTTTGGTTGGTTATTTTATTTTGATGACGATGATGCCGGTGCCGGGATTTGGCGCTGCCAACCTGGAACCTGAAACAAATTTAGGAGCATGGTTCGATCGATTATTATTAGACGGGCACCTATGGTCTCAAAGCAAAACGTGGGATCCCGAAGGAGTACTAAGTACCATACCCGCTATCGCTACAGGAATCCTTGGGATGCTAACAGGACGATTATTTTCTTCCATATCATCTCCATCCGAGCGAGTATCTTGGTTGTTTTTTATTGGAGCCATTTTGCTTTTAGTTGGATTGGGCTGGGACATGGTTTTCCCAATCAACAAGGCATTGTGGACCAGCAGTTACGTACTTTATGCGGGTGGCATTGCCATGCAATTCTTTGCTGCTTGCTATTGGCTTATTGATGTTCAAGGAATTAAAAAATGGTCGACTCCATTTATTTACTATGGCACCAATGCCATTTTTGTTTTTGTTGCCTCGGGGTTGTTGGCCAAACTATTGATCCGTAACAAAATACAAGTAGCACCAGAAAAAGAAATCTCCCTGTGGAACTATCTCTATCAAAATTTTTACGCCAGTTGGCTTAGCCCCATGAACGCATCTCTGGCATTTGCAGTAACGTTGATCTTGATTTTCTTAGTTATCCTTTGGTGGATGTATAAAAAGAAAATTTTTGTGAAGGTGTAGGTTCTATAACATAACCCTACGCTGCGGCTTTAAAAATTTAACCACCAAGACACTGAGACTAATGAGAGAATTTTAACCAATCTCAATATCCATGCCCTTGTCATACAGAACGCAAGTCAAGATGGGATTGCTTTGACAGCCTGTTTTTGAAATGCTCCACCCGGCCAGGGATGGCAGTGTAAAGCCCGAAGCGCGTGGATATGCGTGCAGCCGGACTTGAAACGAACCGCCCGACCCCAATAGCGGAGCCTTGTGCGCTGGAATGGGGGGCCGCACAATCAAAATAGTTTCTTTTAACGTGCAACCTCTTTGCACGTATACACATCTTAATAACGAAATCGATTCAATGGGTTTACAGGTTTACCGAGCTAGAGAAAAGGACTTGATTGATGGCTGCAAACGGCAACACCACGCTGCACAGCAAGCATTGTACGAATTATACTCGGGGAAAATGTATGCTCTTTGCTGCCGGTATGTAAAGGATAAAATGGAGGCTGAAGATGTATTGGTGGTAGCCTTCACTAAAATTTTTGAACGCATTCAACAATACAAAGGCGATGGAAGTTTTGAAGGGTGGATAAGGCGGGTGATGGTGAACGAATCGCTCGGGTATTTAAGAAAGAGCAAAAATATGTACTTGGAAACTGACATAGAGACAGTCGACCGAGAACCAAATTTTGGAAAGCTTGAAACTCAGTTGGAGGCCGAGGATCTGATGAAAATGATTGAAGCGTTGCCCACGGGATATCGAATCGTATTCAACCTTTATGCAATAGACGGATACACGCATCAGGAAATTGGTGAGCAGTTAGGAATTAGTGAAAACACATCGAAGTCGCAATTGAGCCGGGGGCGCGCGCTGCTTCAAAGAAGACTTTTAGAAACAGAACAACACTACCAAAAACAACTAGACCATGAACAAACCGGTAGATCAATTTTTTAAAGACAAGCTCCAAGATCATTCACGGCCCGCTTCTGCAGAAGCGTGGCAACGAATTAAAGATACGCCTTCAAAAAAAAATAACCCAATCATTTGGTGGCGAGCAGCCGCTGTAGTCGGTTTATTAGGCGCTTTGCTTTGGGTAGGCTATTTATGGCAAGGAAATAACAACTCTCAGCCGATGCTAACAAACAAAATAATTGAGCCACTGATGAAGCTGGTTGAAGAAAGGCCTTTGGTTGACCAAAAAGAAAAACAAGAAGTAAAAATTCAAAAGACATTGGCTAAAAAAGAAAATAAAAAGTCAATAACTAAACAGCTACCATCTCAGGCGATCCAATTGGAGAATAACTCAAAAGAAATAACAGCAATTGTTATTGAAGAGAACGTTGCGGCCATTGAGTTGGTAGCTATCCACACAGCAAAAATAGAGAAGCCGATTGTTCTGGAGTTTACGTTAGAGCCGGTACAAACTACGCCTCTTATTATCGTGCACACTGAAGAAAAAAAGCAGATAAAGAACCTGCTAACCGCTGCTAGGGATTTAAAAAACGGAGAAAGCCAGGTGGACTTGCAAACACTGAAACAAAATCTATTCGCTTTGAATTTTAAAAAGGATAAAAAATCAGCAGAAAATAATCAATAAAACATGTGGAGAGGGACGCCTCTAACGCTTCGTGGAATTGTAAGTGACGTTTAACATTGACATTGAATTTTAACTAAAGAAATATGAAAAAGAGTATAGCATTTGTGGGGTTAATAATGAGTTGTCTCAACATTTCGTTCGCTCAAAAGAAAGCCGACACCGTGGTTATAAAAGTTGGCGAAGGAAGTAAAGTGATCTTTGCGATTCAAGATAAAAAAGATTTGGAAACGCTGAAGCACTACAATTTTCAATCGCTGATGGAAGATATGATTCAAAAATTAGATAAACGAGACTCTTCGGCTTTAGAAAAACCAGCTTCAGCTTATTTGAAAGATACTGTAAAAGAAGTTGATCACACAAATGAACAAACTTACTCTTCTCATGAGCGGGAGGAGACGAGAGAAAAGGAAAGGGAAAATGAAAGCCGTAATTATACGTGGCACAGAAAAAGAACGTATAGCACTTTTAATATTGACCTAGGCACGAACAATTATCTCTCTGAAGGAAAATTTCCGGACCAGAGCAACAGTCTGTATTCGGTGCGACCCTGGGGAAGCTGGTATGTAGCTCTTAATTCCATCCAGCGCACCCGATTCTCAAACAAATTCTTCTTCGAATGGGGCGGTGGGGTTAGCTGGTATAATTTTAAATTTCAAAACGACCGTACTCAAATGAGCAAGGATGACAATGGTGTTTACTTCAACTTAGATTCGCGCGATTACAGTTTTGAAAAGAGCAAACTTACAGTAGCCTATCTAACTGTCTCTGCAGTTCCGGTACTTGACTTTGGTTCCAATTCCCGCAAGCCCGGATTCTTCAGCGGACACCACTCCAGATCGTTTCGTATTGGAGCAGGCCCATATCTTGGTTACCGCATTGACAGCTACAGTAAACAAAAATATGAGAAAGATGGTGACACCCGAAAAGAGTATCACCACGATTCGTATTATATCAATAACATTCGCTATGGCTTGCGCTTACAATTTGGCTTCAGGGAAACAGACTTCTTCTTTAACTACGATATGAATGATCTATTCGTAGCCGGCAAAGGGCCACAATTGAATGCGTTTAGTTTTGGTGTAACGTTTTAATCTGAGGTAGTGGTGCCATCACTTACAAATAATGGCACCACTCCTGATTATTCAACCCAAGGCACTTGAGCGGATGGATAGAAATTAATACCCATTGCTTTCATGCGCTTACCGTGATTACCCAAACGCACCTTATACTCCTCCCAACTTCGCATCTCAACCGGAGTCCAGCCAATCTCAGCAATGCCCGGCAAACGAGGGAATACCAAATACTCAATGTCATCCATGGTAACTACCGTTTCACTCCACAACGGTGCCTCCACTCCAATGATCTGCTTCGGGTCAACACCATCTAGTTGTGTTGTCGGATCCCAGTTGTAGGCATCAGCCACTTCAATATAGGCTGCCCAATGAAGTCCGATTTTTGTAAGCGTATCATACTTCATATCCAGATAGGCTCTTTTAGAAGGAGACATTAAAATCTTTGTCCCTTTTTCGACAGCCATTTGAGCATAGGTCGATGAGTTCCAAAACTGCGCAACAGTATTTTCATCAATATTGCCTTGTGCAATTTCCTCCCATCCAACCATCTTCTTTCCATTAGCTTTTACAATTTCATTAAATTTATTTATGAATTGAATATAGTCCTCCTTCTTGGTTACATGCGCTTCGTCTCCACCAATGTGCAGATAAGGTCCTGGTGTGATAGCCGCGAGCTCTCTAATTACGTCATTCACAAACTTGAAGGTAGCTGGTTTTTCTAGCCGAAGCGTACTCCAGCCTACCTCTGTGCCGGTATAAAGTTCGGTTGGTTTATTTTTCGCATCCAATACAGATGGCGGAGAAGAAATCACTTTTGGTTTGCCTTCTACAGGAACAAGGATACCCCCATTCAACTCGCCATAAGATGCCAGCGCAGAATTGATATGTCCAGGCAGATCAATCTCTGGAATAATGGTGATCCATTGACGCTGTGCATAGGCAGCAAGTTCAGCATACTGCTCCTGTGTATAGTAGCCTCCTTTTGCCCCACCTACTTGTGTGCTTCCACCATGTATAGCCAAGTTAGGCCATGATTTGATTTCAATGCGCCAGCCTTGGTCATCGCTCAAATGAAGATGCAGCGTATTCATTTTATAATAAGAGAGCAAATCAATATATCTTTTCACATCCTCCACACCAAAGAAATGGCGAGCCACATCTAACATCGACCCGCGCCAAGCGTAAGTTGGATAATCACGAATAGTGCCTGTGGCAATTTCCCACGTTTCTTTCTGAACCAAAGTCTCTTCAATTTTATGTGATAATAACTGGCGGATCGTTTGTACCCCATAAAACAATCCAGCGGGTTTATTGGCTACTAATTTAATTCCTTGTTCCGTTACCGATAAATCATATCCTTCATCACCTAATTCAGGAATTCCACCAGAGAGTGTTAAACTAATCGTGTTTGAAGAAGAGTTGCCACCATTTACTGCAAGCGAAAATCCTGTTGCCGGTGCCAACTTACCAGCCAAATATTGGCCGATCGACTTCACATTTTGAGAAGGATCCGTTACAATAGTTGTTTCTTCTGTTAAAAAGAAAACGCCCCCATCTGTTTTGGATGATACGGGTTTAGGAATAACATTGATGAAAGAAAGCGTAGCCTCAGGTGAAGGTGTCTTTTTGCACGACACCAACAAACCGGAAGAAGTAAACACCAGAAAGAAAAACAGAATTTTAATGAGAGGATTTTTTTTATAGGTCATAGGTTGCTTTTTTATAAAAGCAAATCTAGGAATTTTTCGTTACGCTACACTTTGGAAAAAGCACACTACTTAAACGCTTCTCCCTTCGTCAGCACCATTTTTTCCTCATCGCCCTTTAGTTTTAAGTCTGCGCTGACTCTACGAGGTGTCGGCCATTGGAAGGCCGTCCAAATCAACAATACGAAAAAGTAAATGCTGAACAATTCGTTGCCTGTAAGGAAAAGTCCGGCCGCCATAAAGAGTGAAGTTGCCACACAAGCCGAGATCCGGATTGAGGCAATGGAAAAATATTTTTCCAGTCGTACACCCAAACTTACCTCCTTGCCAAGCACTGCAAATCGCCTTCGGGTTACCCAATGAACAATCGTTAGGTCGAGCACAGCCAGAACCGGAAATAAAATCATAATGACTTCAGTCACTCGTTGGCTCTCAATTGTGGCTATTACCTTACCAGTAAGCACTAAATAGTAGATAAAAAGAAATGCAGCCACCGGAATGAACATCATCAACAGGCAGATATTATAGAGCTTATAAAAAAATTCTCCGAGCGATGTAAAATTCATTTTGGATCATTGTGTCTTCAAAGCTAATTATAAATTATCTTTGGTAAATTAGAATTATGGGTACTATGGAGTCAGTGGTCAATTTAACCAGAAAAGAGCAAGTAATACGGAGTGCAGCTCAGTTGTTTAGAGAAAAGGGTTACGCAGCATCCTCTATGCGCGACTTAGCACAAAAGTTAGGGATTGAAGCCGCTAGTTTGTATTCGCATATAAAATCCAAAGAGGAGATTTTACAATATCTCTGCTTCGATATGGCTACTGAATTCCGCAAATCATTAGATGAGGTAGAGAAACAAAAAGTGCCGGCCAGCGAAAAACTGAGGTTGGGTATTATTGGCCACATATCCGTGATGGCGAAAGACCTTATAGCCTCAGCCGTCTTCATGAACGAACATAGACATTTGAGCCAACCTTACTTGCGAGATTTCCTTTTGCTACGAATCAATTACATCAACCGTTTCAAATCAATTATTGAAGACGGAATAAGAACAGGAGAGTTTAAAGAAAGTATCGACAAAAAGCTGGCTGTAATGACACTGTTTTCGTCCTTGAATTGGATGCCAATGTGGTATAATCCAGATAGCAACATTATGCCAAATGAAATAGGGAAACAATTGGCAGACATGCTAATTAGTGGGTTGAAAAAGTAACACTTCACTAGGAGCATACTAATAAAAGGGTGGGCGAAGCATTCTCCCCCATTCTTAGAACACTCTAGCAACTCATTCCTTTTCACCAATAACTTCTTAGGACCCATAATTTAGAAGTTGATTTATTTCTAAAAACCCACTCATTACTCCGCCCTCTTTGTTAAATTGCAAACGATTGTTAGGTATTGACTTAAAATCTGAAACAATTTATCAAAACCATTATGTACGGAGGTGGAAATACTTTTGAAAGCGTCAAAACAGACAGCATTAAACTAGAAGACCCGATTCTATTGGCGGCATTTGAAGCTCGTATCGAGCGTGGCGAAAAAATTGAGCCTACCGACTGGATGCCACAGTTGTACCGCAAACAACTCATTCGTATGATTGAGCAACACGGCCATAGTGAAATTATTGGCGCTTTGCCAGAAGGGACATGGATAACCCGTGCACCAGGATTCAAACGCAAAATGGCGTTGATGGCCAAGGTACAAGATGAAGTGGGGCATGCGCAATTACTTTATAGCGCAGCCGAAACCTTGGGCAAACCGCGCGAGCAAATGATCGATGATTTAATCACTGGCAAATCAAAATATTCTAACATCTTTAACTACCCTACTTTTACATGGGCTGATTGTTGTTTCATATCATGGCTGGTGGATGCGGGAGCAATTGTAAATCAATTGGCTAATTTGAAAGGAAGCTATGGCCCCTATTGCCGTGCGTTAGATCGAATTTGTGCAGAAGAATCTTTTCACTTAAAATACGGACATCATTGTGTTATCTATTTGGCGTCAGGCACACAAAAACAGCGTGATATGTTTCAAGAAGCACTGAACAGATGGTGGCCACCAATGATGCACTTCTTTGGCCCTGCCGATAAAATTTCTGTTCACACTGAGATTTTGATGAAGTGGAAAGTAAAGATGGGCACCAACGATGACATGCGCAATCAGTTTTTGGATATGTATGTACCTAAAATTTGGGAGCTCGGTTTTACAATTCCAGATCTCAATCTAAAAAGAAATGCAGAGACCGGGCGTTGGGAATATACGGAGCCTGATTGGGAGGAATTTAAGCGTGTGATTAACGGAGACGGCCCCTGTAACAAAGAACGATTGGAGGTAAGAAGGATAGCAGAAGAGAGAGGTAAGTGGGTGCGGGAAGCGTTAAAGTCGCCCAAAGCCAACTACGTAACTCCGCTGGCTTAAAAAAATCAAGCTCAAGATTCCAAATTGATTGCTACAACTTTGAGTCTTTCGCTTCTACCTCTTAAGTTAATTCTTAAATTTTATTAAATGAAATCATTAGACCCACGCGTTTTACGATTGCCATTAATAGGTGAGGAGGGAAAAATAATTCCAAAAACTCCAAATGATCAATTTGGTACGTACGAAGTATTCGTTCAGCCCAAGGAAGAAAAACCCTTTCAGCATGAAGGGATTGTTCACGCTCCTGATTTGGAATTGGCATACGTACTGGCTAAAGAAACTTTTACCAGAAGATTTACTTGTACTTCGTTGTATGTAGTTGACACAAGAGATGTTTTTGTTTCACCATTAACTGATGGCAATGTTAATGCCTACGATCTGATTTCTTCAGAGATAACATCAGCTCAACAAAAAACCGATTTTGAAATTTACCACTTACCTAAGAGAGGGAAACAACATATTCATGTTGGAACAATTGAAGCAAGTTCACCCAAAGCTGCTATGGCCTCAGCTAAGTTGAAATTCAATCAAAGCAAGGCTGTTTACAACGTATGGGCTATTCAAAAAAATAAAATCCGATTTACCTCCGCAGAAGAGCAAGAACTTTGGAGTACGCTACCCGATAAGAAGTTTCGGGATGCAGCCGAGTACAAAGGTGGAGATAAGCTGAAAAATTTCCTGGAATCAAAAACAGTTTCATAGAAATCTATCATGGAAAATTTACCCCTCAAAGAACTTCTTTACAAAATGGCCGATGACCAACTCATCTTAGGTCATCGCAACTCTGAGTGGACAGGCTTTGGCCCGTTGCTGGAGGAAGACATTGCATTCTCTTCAATGGCACAAGATAAAATAGGCCATAGTCTTGCTCTCTACACCATTCTCAACAAGCTTGGTGAAGGTGATCCTGATACGGTTGCCTTTACACGCAATGCGAATCAATTTCACAATAGCATCTTTACAGAGCTACCCAATCAAGAATATGATTTTAGTTTAATCCGCCATTTCCTGTACGATACGCAAGAAGCTATCCGTTTTGAATTACTGAGCAATTCATCTTATGAGCCACTGGCACAGGTTGCAAAAAAATTCAGGGGCGAACTTCGCTATCATACGCTTCACGCTAAAACATGGATCAATCAATTAGGATCTGCCACCGAAGAAAGCATTGGGCGATTACAAAAATCACTCGACTACGCTATGCCATATGCATTAGGTATGTTTGAAGAATCGCCTTACGAAAAAGAGATTATCGATTTGGGTTTTTTTTGTGGTGAGAAAGAATTACGAGAGCGATGGGCTATAAAAGTGGGTGAGACTATTTCCAAAACTAGTTTAGTCTTGCCAGATTGGAAAATAATAAAACCAATTATAGGCGGAAGAATTGGAAAGCATAGCGAACACTTGCAACCCTTGCTCGATGAAATGAGCGAAGTGCTAAGAATTGATCCCGGTGCTGAGTGGTGAACTCCGGTTACCTGTAACTCGAAGCAGGTAGCTCATAACTTAGTATCCTAAATTTTATTTACATGAAAGAAGTAGCGACAGAATTAGAAAGTATAATAACAACCTTTGCAAAACGTATTGCTGAGTTATCAGAAGAAGAACTTTCTGCCAAGCCTGTCCCTACTAAATGGAGTAAGAAAGAAGTGCTTGGTCATTTGAGTGATTCTGCTGAAAATAATCTGCGAAGATTCATTTGCGGTCAGTATGAAAGCCAACCTCCCAAAATCAGGTATGACCAAAATTTCTGGGTATCAGCAAATGATTATAAAAATGCGCCTACAAATAATGTCATCGATCATTGGAAATTGATTAACCTTAAAATATGCCGAGTCCTCAATACCATGCCCAGTGAGAATTATTCCAAAAATTGCGATACAGGAAGCGAAACGCCAAATCTTCTTTCCATCGAATGGCTTGCTGTTGATTATGTAAAGCACCTAAAACACCACCTCAATCAAATTATTCCCGGATCTTTCAATATTGTATATCCATGACCGAAGCCTCCTACCTGTCAATTAATCAAGTATATGAATGGCTTGAAGAGGTCAAAGATCCCGAAATTCCGGTGTTATCTTTGGTGGATTTAGGTGTTATCACTGAAGTGGAAATTGATAATGGTGCTGTAAAAATTGAACTCACCCCAACCTTTGCCGGCTGTCCTGCAATGGACTTCATGAAAAATGAAGTAATCGAAAAACTCAAAAGCAAAGGAATCGAAAAAGTCACAGCAGAAATTTCTTTTCGCATCCCCTGGTCATCCAATTTTATTTCAGAAAAGGGAAAAAAAGCACTCAAGCAATTTGGATTGGCTCCGCCCCCATCCAACAAGGTCTTTTTAGACTTGGAAATATTGGAAAACGCAATTTGTCCCCGCTGCGATGGTACTCATACTGAATTAAAAAACCCCTTTGGCCCAACCCTTTGCCGAGCCATTTACTATTGCAATACGTGCAAAGAAGCCTTCGAACAGTTTAAACCACTGTAAACATTACATGTGCTTTCTACCGTCATTAAAACTTTTATTCAATCATTCCGTATAGACTGGGCTATGAATGTCTCGATAAGAAAAATTTCTGGATTTGCTGTTGCTTTGAGTGCAGGCTTGTTGTTAAGCTGTGGCCGCTCGACTACTTCGAACGAAAAAACTGCCTTTACCCATATTGATTCGCTCACCGAAACATACCTCATCCTTCAAGATACGCTTCTTAATTCCTGGAATAAGCTGGTGAATGATGAAAATGAAAAAATAGAGGCCTTGAATGCAGCGCTATCTCATTTAACAAGCATAGTAGAACGCAGAGACTTAGTAAGTTCTTTAGACTTGCAATTGCTCCAACTAAGGCAAATTCGAATTACCCAAAAAACACTCTATAACCCGGATGTGGTAGATGAATTTGACTTTGCTTCAAACTCATTAATCAGCGAAATAATTTCCTTGGCAGAGGCGAACCCTACCCTCAAAGAGAATAAGGAATTCCAATCTATTGTAGAAAAAATTAAGATTTCAGAAGGCAGGGTAACCATTTATAGATCTGATTACGATAGCATTGCACAGGAGTTCAATTCCTTTTTAGAAAGTAATAAATTAGTTCTAAAAGACATTGATCAAAACTGCAGCTTGGAGAAAAGACCATTGTTTAGTTTGTCATCAAAGAATTGAGCTTTGTATATCCTAGTTTTCAAAGAAACACGAACTCTCAAAAGTTAAAATGACAAGCGACCAGTTTAATTGTCCATCATAAACCTATAACGTATTCCCCAACTACCTTATCAGCACCCACCCTCTCTCAATGTGGAGCTTGTTTTGAAACGAATAGTTAACGCCTTCAATAATGCTAGTCTTTCCTGCTTTTTTTCTTGAAACTAAAGGTGTAGGCGAGGGAGACAGACTGATATTGGTGGGTGGTCTTATAAGAATAAGTATTGCCCCAAACTTTTAAGTCATTGGTGCCAGAGGGTGTTAGTAAAAAATCCAGTCTATACGTGGTGATCAAATGGCCAAGCCTTACCCTTATACCATAATTGTAAAAATAATTGGTTGTTCTAATGGTATTATAAACAGCAAAGTTAACCTCTGATATTCCGGGGGAATTAAAATTTTGACCGATCGCATAAGTCTCCCTTTCTCCCCTGGCCTGAAGTTGGATAGTTACTCCAGCGAAGACGCCCATTTCCAATCTCTTCAATTTAAGAAAAGCAAAGTTTTCCTTTTGTATCAGATTATAATTTAAAGTAATAGGGATATCAAAACCGAAATTCAAAGTTTTATAAGTGTAAACTCCATCAGGCTTACCGCCAAAAGATTTACCATTAAAAATATTTGCATCTAGCCCGACAGGATGTGGCCTGTAATTGATTTCGGTGCGTAACATGAATGGAATTTTCCCTAAACGATATTCTAAAAACAAGCCGATATTTTGCGGCACATACAATAGAATAGATGTTGGCCTAGTGTCAGTAACTAGTAAAATGGAGTCTGCAATGGCAGACCCCTTAATACCGCCATTAAATGCTTGAAACCGCACCCCATAAGTAATTTGGCCAAAGCATAAATTGGACAGAAAAAAAAGAGAAGCCAAAAATACTATTCCAATTTTCTTTTCAATCATCGGTGAATGTAAAAATAAGCAATCGGTTTGTTGCTCCTTGCTTTTAAGGTTAGTCTTGGTCTGCCTATGCATAACCAAATGGATGATCAACTGATTTTCTTTTTCTTGAAACTAAAAGTGTAGCCGAGGGAGATGGATTGATATTGATAAGAGATCTTGAAAGAATAAGTATTGCCCCAGACATTCAAATTATTTGTGGTGGAATTAGTAAGTAATTGATCGAGCCTGTAAATTAGGAGGAAATGCGAAAATTTTACTCTTAACCCATAGTTGTAAAAATAATTAAGCGATTTTATTGAATTGTAAATGGCTAGATTAACATCTGAAATCCCTGAAGTAGTACTTGATTGATAGGCTATTTTATCTCCTCTAGGTTGAATTTGAAAGCTGACACCCGCCAGAAGACCAACCTCTAAGTCGACTATTTTTTTAAAGACGCGCACCCCCTTGTTCAGAACGGTATAACCTAAATCTAATGGCACCTCAAAATTGTAGCCTGGTTTTAATGCGGAATAGTTTGAAGGAGAGATTTTTCCATTAACATTATTAACAACCAAAAAATCAAAATATAATGAACGCCCAGTTCGATAATTAAGTTCACCCCTAAGAATCAAGGGCAATCTAGACTTAAAATGATATTCAAAAAATATTCCAACGCCTTGAGGTGGATCTTCAAGCAGCCGTATAGTGCTATAAGTATATGCATTTATAGAATCAGCAATTGCACCGCCACCACCATTACGGCCATAATTTTGAATTAGTACACCATAACTAATTTGGGCATTAAGAGTTGTGTTAATAAGGCATAGTAATATGAAAATCAAACTTTTTCTCATCGATGGATATAAAAATAGGCAGGTTGGTTCACGCCATACTTTGTTCCTTGACCCTCAACGTTATCGCAATATTTAACATAATCTTCTGAATTAAGCCTGAAAAAGGAGTAATTCATAAGGAGTAATTCTAAATCATAAGGAGCAATTCATAGTATAATACTTGAACAAAAAATAAGGGCTACCTCATTGGCAGCCCCATTATTAATTACTACCTGAATAGGTTACCACCTTTTCTTTTTCTCGCCACCAAAACCACCTCGGCTTCCACCGCTACCTCCATAAGAAGGACGATCTTTTTTCTCAGAGCTACCACCTCCGTAAGAAGGGCGCTCTTTTTTTTCAGAACTTCCTCCGTATGAAGAGCGCTCTTTTCTATCAGAACTTCCACCGTAAGAGCGTTCTCTCTTTTCACCACCACCATAAGAGCGTTCTCTGGTACCCGAGCCACCACCATAAGAGCGAGGCTTCTTATCAAACCCTCCTTCCGGCCTGTCTTCTTTTTCTCTGCGGCCTTCTGTCATTTCCAACCGCACCTTGCGACCGCGTACTTCTACACCTTCAAAGCCCTTCATTACTTTTGCTGTAACATCTTTCTCCAATTCAAAGAAAGAGAAAGCACCTTTCAAATCGATCTTACCAATTTTGGCTTTATCAATTTCTCCGTAGTCGCAAATCAAGCCAAGCAAGTCGCCCGTTTCTAATCCATCCATCCTGCCGATATTGATAAAGATGCGGTCGCCTGTTGAGTAACCTCCGCCACCCCCTTCACTTGAACCACTTTCTCCTACAAATGAAGACCTGCTGCTGCGATCTGACTTATTTAAGTCGCGTGCATCACGATAGTATTCCAAAAAGCGGTTGAACTCAATCGAAGCAAAGCGTTTAATAATATCTTCTTTAGTAAGGTCTCTCAACTCGTGATACACCTCAGGCAAGAAGCTGTCAATTTCATCTTCGTTCACCTCTACGTTGCGCATCTTGTGCGTTAACTGCATAATCTTCTGCTGGCAAACTTCGTTGCCCGTAGGGATTTGAATTTTTGTAAACCTGCGTTTCAATGCCTTTTCAACCTGACTGATTTTCCCCATTTCTTTTTTAGAGACAATCGCCAATGAAATCCCCTTCTTTCCCGCACGGGCTGTTCTTCCGCTTCGGTGAGTATAGTATTCCATCTCATCGGGCATGTTCATGTGAATCACATGCGTGATGTTGCTCACATCGATACCGCGCGCTGCCACATCCGTAGCCACTAACAATTGCAAGGTTTTGTTTTTGAAACTCTTCATCACGCGATCACGCTGCGCCTGCGTCAAATCCCCATGAAGGGCATCTGCATTGTAGCCGTCCTTCATTAAATGGTCGGCAATGCGCTGGGTATCAATTTTGGTACGACAGAAAATCACACCAAAAATATCTGAGGTATAATCCACCATCCGCTTCAACGCCATGTATTTATCGCGCTCGTCTATCACAATAAACTGGTGATCGATATTTTCATTACCCTGGTTCCGCTCGCCCATGGTAAGCTCTTGCGGATTGTTCATATAGTTCTTCGATATCTCACGCACCTCGCGTGGCATCGTAGCCGAGAAGAGCCACGTATTCTTTTGGTCAGGCGTGCCCGACAAAATTTCGTCAATGGCATCTTTAAAGCCCATGTTCAACATTTCATCAGCTTCATCCAACACCACGTATTTCACCGTGCCAAGGCTTACCACTTTGCGCTCTATGAGGTCGATCAAACGGCCTGGGGTAGCCACAATAATATGCGCTCCTTTTTTTATTTTGCGGATTTGATCAGAAATACTGGCACCGCCATAAACGGTAACAATGTTTAAGTCTTTTACTGCCTTCGAAAAATTTTCGAGGTCATTGGTGATTTGCACGCTCAATTCGCGTGTAGGCGCCAAAATCAACGCTTGCGTTGTACGGTTTTTTTCATCGATCAGTTCGATCAATGGCAAACCGAAAGCAGCTGTCTTTCCTGTACCTGTCTGAGCTAATCCGACTAAGTCGGTGTTTCCTTGCAACAAAACCGGGATGGCTTGTTCTTGAATGGGCGTAGGAGTTTCAAAGCCCATTTGGCGGATTGCCTCCACCACTTGCCCTGAAAGTCCCAGTTCGCTAAAAGATTTCATTAATTGTATTTGTTTTAAAAATTTAGCCGCAAAGGTAACCTAATTAATTGAGAGTGATATTATTAGCTTGAAAACTAGAATCAAAAGCGTATTTGAGCAGATAACGTCCTAACCACCCTAGTTTTATTCTGGACGAAAGCGGTTTTAGGTTTTAAATATTTGGCGGCCGAGCCAAGCGAAGCACTAGGCCATCAGGCTGCCCGTTCCAAGCTGCCTGCGCTAAATAACGTTTGCGTTTCCGTAGTGGTGGGTTTTTGAAAACGTATTTGTCCCACGTGACCAAACGTTGAACGAAGACAAAAACTTATAGCTTACACTAAACCCCACCATTGAAACATTTTGTTATGCACATGTACCGCATTCAACCCACTCTTAAACACACCAATGCCAGTGCTTTGGATGCATTTGCGGCACTGGCATTGGTGTGTTTTATCAAAGCTATATGACCGCTTTACTTTTTAATCTGAATTTGTTTTGTTATAAGTTCTTGTCCGTTTTGAACGTGTAAATAATACAAACCATCCTGAAGATTCTGAATATCAAAAGTGATTCTGCCATTATTACTTTGTCCTCCGCGAAGTTCTATGTTAAACTGGTCTAGTAACTTGGCTGTGAAGTATTCCTCATTCATTTGTGCTTTGAGCTTATCATTGCTCTCGGTTTCAGAGAATGTTAAATCTGTTGTTGTTGATTCAATTGTCAAACTGGTAGAAGTAGGATTTGGATATACAGCAATGCGTTGTTGCTGTCCACCGCCACCTCCAATATTAATGGTAAGACTGCGAGTCCAACTTGATCCGCATTGGTTATTAACTCGACAATAAAGCATGTAAGTACCACTTGCAGAAGATGTCCTGATACCGGGAGTCGCTGTATTTCTTCCACTGATGAAAGCGAACCCTGACGGTAATACCCAAGTGTATGATGTAGCACCAGCTACGAAATCAACTTGAAAGTTATAAGTGCATCCCGAACATAGGGTAACAGGATCTGCTCCTCTATAACCACCAGGGTAAATTAAAGTACTATTGCTTGCATCTGGAATACCAACCCATACTGTTCTTGTTATGTTTACATTTCCGCATGCTCCTCCTAAAGTGGCAGTGATGGTCACTTGACCGTTAAAATTATTTTGTCTAGTTGCAAATCCTGTTGATGAATTGATTGATAACCCCGATGAATTACTAGAAGACCATGTAATCCCAGAAATTGTTCCACTATTAAATTGTCCCGTAGCACAAATCAAATTAGGTCCAGATATACTGCCATAATATTTTAGTACCGATGAATTATAGGGTGTGTAGTTCTTATTATGCTGCATTACTGGGAGTTGTCCCCATTTCGATTTGAAAATATCTGTTTGATTTGTAGTAATTGCTGAATGATTATCAGAGGCATAGGAAACTTTTGCAGGAAATATTTGGCTGCAAACTTCAACATAGCTGCCGTCAGTCCAGTAAATATCTTCAGCTGTTACAGTATAGTAGCCAATCCAAACATTATTACCCCCTTCTGAAATATGCCATGCATAGCCGTGGCAATTATATGTGGCCGAGGCATCTGTTAGTCTTGTTGCATTTGGATAGTTTGTCTCGACATAGTTATTGGCTGCAGTAATTTGACTCGAAGAAAATTCGGGTATAATATAAGTATCAGACACAGCACTTCCATTTGGGGTAAATACCGTTGTTTGGGTTTGGGAAAATCCAACAACAGAAACACCCAAGAAAAAGAAAATTTTAATAAAATTCGTCATGTCTTTAAACTATTAATTTTTCCAAATTAGCTTTTTGTCAGTTCTTCCAGTTTTAAAGTTACTCCATTCTTCGCTTGATGAGAATAACTTATTTCCACTACAATCGTAAGCTAATTCAGTGCATGTCCCTAAAGAGCTTGCAGGGTTTTGTAGATAAAATACCGTAGCCTTATTGTAGACATATGAATAAAGACTTGCGCCAGAATAAATTTTACAGTCCAGTTTACTGTTTAAGACACTACTTAACCATGTTAAATCTTCAATAGGATTTTGCACGTTGCATATTGAAGAAGCAGTCACTTTTGGTTCATCTTTGCATGAAGGGAAAGCAAAAGATATCATCAATAAAATTATTAGTCTTTTCATCTTAATTTTTTTTAATTATTATGGTCGTTGCTTTTTCAAAAATTTGGTTCATTATGTTTTCGTCTTTTAACATCATCTTATCAATAAATATTTTTTCATCTTTCGTTAACTCAATATTATTTTCAGATATGGTATTTCCTGTGAGATAGGCAAGGCTAAATAGTCCGAGTGTACCAAAATGGTCTTTGTGTCTAATTTTACCTTTTCTGTTTTCTATTGCCTGTCGTAGTATTGAGGTACGCTCATCCATATTAAGTTGATTTAGAATTTCCCTTTGGGATAGCAACATTTCTAATATGGTTAAAGAGAAAGTAAAATTCCCTCTATCGTTATCTGATTTTAGTAAATCAATTTTGTTTGGATTTACATTTATAAACTTATTTAGCATTTCCTTCCCAGCGTTGGGTCGCTTGAGCAGTTCCTGATAACCATTAAACTTATTAAAGCACATCAAAAAACCGTTTTTAAGATTATCAAATGCGAAAACGTCAAATGCAAGAGGATATTCAAGACAAGCCCTGATCAATGTACCTGTTGACAAGGAGGAAAGCTTTTCATTTGGTATCTGACTGATACGCACCATTTCTTGATGTGTTTGGAGCTGCCTCCACTTGTCCTTGTCCGTTCCAGGTTTTACAGGAAAACTATATACCTCTGCTATGTCCTGCGAAAAAGCGGTCATGCAAATACCAATAAATGCGAAAATCAGCAGTTTCATTTTTAAAAATCGTTTCATGTATGTTATTTTAAAAAGTTCTTATTCTTCGTTAGACACGGTAAAAAGGCAAACGGTTTGACATCTTTCTGGAAATTCATCAATTCTTATAAAAACCGATTTACGAATTTAAACATTTATTTTAATTATTGATTTAAACATGGAAGAAATTGGCTCTTTTGCTTGCTTTGGTGTCGCGGTGGAAAGTGCGGCAAGCAAATGTGCCAATGCGGGCTGTCCACCCTGTCACGCGGCATTGTGCATAACTAACTGCTTCGTGCCTTGCCTGCCATAGCTTCAGCGCAGGCAGGCTTTCACTGCCATCCATGGCCGATGCTATCTAGTTTATACGAATTATCAACTCATCGTTGCACTCAAGTAGCAGGAATACTTCATAACATGAATCGCCATATTGCTCCTTCAGACTTACTGCCAATCAATCTTTATTTGTAAATTCGCTTTAATGAAAGCCTTCAAAAAAATAGGATTCTTCACTGCCCTCATCTTACCAGCGTTGACAATAGCTGGTTTTTATTTAGGAGGTTGGTGGAATTTTCTCACCATCAGTTTTGTGTTTCTAGGTATCACGAGTATTGACTATGTGATAGGCATCGACAAAGAAAACATAGAAGAAAAAAAGGCAAAGATCATTGGCGAAGAACTTTACTACCGCTTCGTTACCTACATCTGGACGTTTATGCAAGTGGCTTTTTTATTTTGGGGAGCTTATGCCATCAGTTCGGGCAGAATAAATACTCTTTTCGAATGGATCGGTTTTACGGTTGGGTTTAGTTTAGTAACAGGTGGAATTGGAATCACTGTAGCCCATGAATTAGGTCATAAAAAATCTAGCTTAGAACAATTTTATAGCAAACTTATTTTGATGACCGTTTGCTACATGCACTTTTACATTGAACACAACCGCGGCCATCACGTACAAGTCGCCACGCCCGCTGACCCCGCTACTGCGCGCAAAGACGAAAATTTTTATTCGTTTTGGTTTCGTTCTGTTTTTAATAGTTACACACACGCCTGGCAATTAGAAAACGAAAGTTTATCGCGCCAAGGAAATAGCTTGTTCAGCTTAAAAAATGAGATGATCTGGTTTACCATTCTACCTATTCTATTTTGCGCAACACTCACTTTTATTTTTAGCTATGTCAATGGAAGAATTGTTTGGGAAGTGCCCCTTTTCTTCTTTGTTCAAAGTGTGGTTGGTTTTTCTTTGCTAGAGCTGGTCAATTACATTGAACATTATGGCATCGTACGTAAATTGACTTCCAATGGGAAATATGAACGGGTAAACCCGCTTCACTCGTGGAATGCCAGTCATTTGATCAGTAACTTTTTCCTCTTCCAACTTCAGCGCCATTCCGATCACCATGCCAATGCCATCAAACGTTATCAAGTCTTAAATCATTATGACGAAAGTCCACAGTTGCCTTTCGGCTATCCCACGATGATTTTGATAGCACTCCTCCCTCCCCTTTGGTTTGCTTGTATGAATCCCTTGCTGGGTGAATGGAAGGGTAAGGTCTACAATCATGCAGCCGTAGCAGCTTAAAAAAGTAGGCGGGCTTCAGGAGATAACATTATCAACCATAAATCTAAAATCATAACTTAATGTCTTAGTGGCAAAAAACTATGAAACTCTTCAAACAGATCACACTTGTAGTAATTCTATCCTTACTTGCTTACGGAATTTACTATCTATCACAAGCCCTTCCCATCATTGGTGGTTATGGCGCTAAAAATTTATGTTCTTGCGTGTTTGTTGCTGGGCGTGATCCTAAACAAGTAATTGCACAAGAACTGGGTGCCCCCTTGGTAAATCTAGGAACGTATGAAGCACATTACAAAGATTCGTCAGCAACAGCTTCTGTCTTTGGCCTAAGCAAACGCAAAGCAATCTATCGCAAAGGACTGGGCTGCACCTTAATCTCCGAAATTGAAGAAGTGGAGTTACGCAAACAAAAAATAAGCCCTCTTGCAAAACCCATTGACCAAGATACAATTGCTTGGCCAATGGGAGACAAAATCATTGACACATTAAAGCAAAAACTGACTGAACTAAATAAAGTTGTGGCCTCAGCTTTTGAAGAACCTGATACTGTAAATCCAGTAAATACCCGCGCTGTTATTGTTTTGCACAACGGAAAAATTGTTGCTGAAAAGTATGCTTCAGGGTTCACCAAAGACACTAGACTCATTGGCTGGTCAATGACCAAAACTATTACCAACGCTATCGTAGGGGTTTTGGTGAAGCAGGGCAAGCTCAATGTAAAGGCAGCCGCACCTGTAGAGGAATGGGAAAACGACTCTCGAAATAAAATCACACTCAACAACTTAATGCAAGCAAGCAGTGGACTCGACTGGGAAGAAATTTATGGTGGCTCCAGTACTGCTACTAACATGTTGTTCCGAAAAAAGGACGCAGGCGCATTTGCCGCCCAATCTAAATTAAAATACGAACCCAATACACAATGGTATTACTCCAGCGGCACAACCAACATTATTTCACGAATCTCTCATCAAATTATTGGCGATGACTATCATCAATTTCCTTATCGTGAAATCTTTCATAAAATAGGGGCATACAGCATGATCATAGAGCCAGATGCCTCTGGAACTTTTATTGGCTCTTCATTCAGTTATGCAACAGCGCGTGACTGGGCGAGGTTCGGACTTTTATATTTGAACGATGGAGTTTGGAACAATGAACACATTTTGCCGGAAGGCTGGGTAAAATACTCTACCACTCCGGCCGAGGCGGCACCAAAAGGCGAATATGGCGCACAGATTTGGTTGAATGCTGGAGAGAAAAACAAGCCATCCAATAAAAGGTTTCCTGACGTACCAAATGACATGTATCTGATGGATGGGTTTGAAGGGCAGTCAGTGATCATGATCCCCTCACACAATATGGTGATCGTGCGCCTGGGCCTCAGCCAAAAGAGAGAATTTGATGTGAACATTTTTGTGCGTGATTTATTAAAGACGATAAAATAAGCAATTGCTTATATCTGTGGATATGACAGTTGAGTCCGATACTATTCATTTTCTCCTCGGAAGCAATCTGGGAAACCCGACCGAAAATTTAAAATTAGGTATTGAGCGTATTGAAAAAAGGGTTGGGCTTTTGATAAAAAAATCATCTGTATACCAAACGGCTGCCTGGGGTAAACCCGACCAGCCTGATTTTTTTAATCAAGTGGTGCAGGTAAAAACCAACCTCTCTCCTACTCAAGTACTTGAAATAATTTTATCTATCGAATCTGACTTAGGAAGACAACGAAATGAAAAGTGGGATGCCCGAACGATTGATATTGATATCCTCTATTTCGGCAATCAAATTATTAACTCGTCAAACTTACTTGTTCCGCACGCTTCTTTACACCTGAGAAAATTTGCGCTTATTCCATTGGTAGAACTTGCTCCTGACTTCATCCATCCAATCTTTAAAAAAAGTAATCGCGTTTTATTGGAGGAGTGCAGTGATAATTTACCAGTAAAGCTCGTTTCTAATTTATAAACTAAAAACTAGAAGCCTCTACCGCAGGCGCAATTTTCTTCACTAGGCCTTGCAACACTTTGCCTGGGCCGCATTCTACAAAAGAAGTAGCCCCATCTTTCACCATATTTTGTACCGACTGAGTCCACCGAACAGGTGCTGTGAGTTGGCTGATCAAATTTTTTCTGATCTCCATAACATCTTGCGAGGGAACACCATTTACATTTTGATAAACTGGGCAAATTGGTTTGCTAAAATTAGTAGCCGCAATGGCCGCTGCCAATTCTTCGCGGGCAGGTTCCATCAAAGGCGAATGGAAAGCTCCACCAACCTGTAGCGGTAACGCACGCTTAGCTCCAGCGGCTTTTAATTTTTCGCAGGCAATTTCAATTCCCTTCATTGAACCAGAAATTACCAGCTGCCCGGGGCAATTATAATTTGCGGCCACCACTACTTCATCAATGGAGGCACAGATATCCTCAACTATTTTATCATCCAACCCCAAAATAGCCGCCATGGTAGATGGATTTAATTCACAAGCTTTCTGCATCGCTAAGGCACGTTTTGATACCAAGCGAAGGGCATCTTCAAATAAAAGTGTTTGATTGACGACCAGAGAAGAAAATTCCCCTAATGAATGCCCTGCTACCATCTCAGGCTTGGCCGAATCGCGTGAAAGTGCGATAGCCACAGAATGAATAAAAACTGCTGGCTGGGTAACTTTCGTTTCCTTCAACTCCTCAGCCGTTCCAGCAAACATGATTTGAGTGATATTGAAGCCAAGAATATCGTTGGCCGAATCAAATAGTTGCTTGGCATTTGTATTCGATTCATATATGTCTTTGCCCATGCCTGTAAACTGTGCACCTTGGCCAGGGAAAATAAATGCTTTCATAGTTTAATTTTCAATACAGCTTTAAAGTTAGCCACAAGGCACAAAGGCGCAAAGAAGTTCAAAAATTTTCAATTTAGAAATCTCGACTTTAATTCTGGTGTAGGGATCATACATTCCTCTTTTTTTCCAAACCATGAGTAGCGATTTTTAGAAATCCTGTCATAAACCCAATCTCGAATAAAGGTGGGTACGATAATAAAGAAATATAAGGCAGGCCAAAGGCCGTTCAAGCTTCTTGATACCTCCAGCGCAGCACTACTTTTTTGAAATAGGTTATTCTTCTTTATCAACAGAATAGTATTCAGCTCATCTGTTGGAAGCTTGAATTCCCTTAACTTAGAGTTGGCAAACTCAGACTGTAATGGGGCAAAATTGAACTTTGCTTTAGGATCGTGGCGAATTACAAACTGAACCGACTGATTGCATAAGTTGCAAACACCATCAAATAAGATGATCGGCTTTAGCGGATCAATTGAACCCATCCTTTTATAGTGCGGTCTTTTTTAGCGGGATCAACAACATCAAAGGTAACTTGCGCTGAATAGTAATATACCCCCGTTGACAGCTCCCTTCCGCTATTGTCTCGTCCGTTCCAATCGATGTAAATTGTTTTTCCCTCTCCGCCAGATTCAAACGTATAAACAACACCACCCCAACGGTTGTAAACAGTAAAGACTACCTTCAATACAAAGCGTGCACACTTGCTTTGGCGCTCTTGAATCTGCTCTGTCGATAATTTGCCGCATGCTGTATTTCCATTCTCTCCCAAATCTCGAGTGCTAAAAGCACCGAATAACTCATTGCAGTCGTCACCATTAGGTGTAAATACATTAGGAAGCTCATAATTGGGGCAATTGTCAAAACAAAAAGAATCACTCAGCTTACTTTCATTACCTGCTCGATCTACAGCCGATACTTTATAACACGCTGCATATGACGGAAGGTTTTCATGCCTGAATACTGTATCGGCTACTAATGGGATATCAAGTTTCTTAAATTCATCACCTACGTATCTAGCATAATAAATATTATAACCCCTTATCTCCTGTTTACAGGTTATGTCCACCGGCCGTACCCAAGAGATAATATTGGTAAACTGATTTGCATCGCAGGCTGAATTAACAATGTACTGAGCACAGTCCACCCCTTTTAAGTTAGTTGAAAAAACTGGCTTGCAGGGAGGAATAGTATCGTTGGGGCTTGCGCAACTAATTTGAGAGAAATTAATTTGGGGGGATTTAATTTTAGGGTTTCCGTACGATCCTCGTGTCATTACCCGGTAACAATAATTCTGACCGTTCTTCAACGGGACTTTGTTGTATTGGCCTGAATCGAGATAATGAAATTTCTTTTTATTTACGTTGACACTATCAATCAAAACAAGTTGACTCTCATTAGCAGTTGCTCCACGGTAGATTCTGTGCCAAGGATAGCCTGCCGTGTTATTAGACCAAGGAACAGCAGCTGCCCAAGTCAATTCCAATTGCTCATACTCTGGTTTAATTTCTAGCCTAACAGAAGATGCAACTGCCGAAGAGTCAATTGGAATCCCGTTGCTGGCAAAACCATAAATTCGATAATTGTAAATGATGTCTTTGGTGTTGATGCCCTTGTCCACCCAAACAGTATCCGGGCGCGTTCCAGGAAATGTTTCCACTATTTTATTCTTTCCACTAAAACCCTCTGCTCGAAATACTTTATAAGAATAAGGCGGAGGAAAATTTACTT
Source organism: Cytophagales bacterium (assembly GCA_043757225.1). Classification (GTDB taxonomy): domain Bacteria; phylum Bacteroidota; class Bacteroidia; order Cytophagales; family Cyclobacteriaceae; genus ELB16-189. The sequence continues at coordinate 29,953 of JAYVPS010000305.1, forward strand.
TATCAATATCGAACGGTGAACGCCACTTAACTGTAATTTGCCCATTCACAACATCAGTCTTATCAACTGTTACATTTGTTATCACAGCCCGATCGGCTTTAAATGGAGGCACACAAATCTCTTTAGAAACATAACTTTTCCCTCCTTGTGGGGACGGATAGTTGGCAACCAGCCGGTAACAGTATTGAGCACCAGAGGCTAACCCCTTATTAACATATTTAGTGGTACCAATGGGCAACGTTGCTATTAAGGTATAACCTAAAAAATCCGGAATCCCCGTTACACATGGAGGCGGATCATAAGGAAATTCACCCACCCTTCTCCATACTTCCATAGTAACCGCATTCTTTTGACAAGCATAAGGCTCCCACTCTAAATTAGCCGCTCGATTGGCGAGATCCAATGTTGCGGTTTTCCATTTGGGGGCTGGTCCTACTACCTTAATGTTCCAAGTCTTGAATTGAACGAGCGAAGAGCCTTTGCTAGAATGATCCGTAATTTTAAAAACAACCTGATAAGGTTGCTCTTTTACATGGTCGCATTTAGTCTCCCAATTAAACTCGAGTGTAGCATCTTTGATAGAGCTTGTCGACTGAAAGATTGGAGGTTTAGGAGAGTAGGTTGCAGGCGATGGATTAACAGACAGTGCTTGAGAGAATACTTCAATCTTCACACTATCATAGTCAGGGTCTGTACCAAAAATAGTCTCTTTAATAATAGTACCCGCTTCTACACAAATATCTTTTGGTACTTTTAGCTCCGGCCTTCTGTTTTTACAATCCTCAATAACAATTTGCATATCGCGCGTAACGAACCCGATCTGCTTAAACACGCCCCCTATTTTTCTCCACTCAATAATCCGAAAGGCAATGTTGTATTCTCCCGGTGCCCCTGGTGCATCCCAAATAATAGTTCCAGTTGTGGAATTAATAGTAAAAGTAGGTGGCCCCTTTTGATCTTCATTGGCGATGCTATAGTCGATGCCTATCCTATCATAAAACTCTTTCAAATTAGGGTCGCGATAATTATTAACAGGGATGTTTTTATCTTGCTTTGGAATAGTGAATTCATAAGATAAAGAATCTCCATCAGGATCGTATGCGCCAGGGTTGTGGTACCAAGCCCCGCCTGTACAGCCCTTATCAATGGGTGGCACTAACAATCGGGGGCTGTTATCACAGCCAATAAATGGATCAATAATAATAACCGTTTCTAGGTAAAACTGCGTGTTTACCGAATTAGACATGTTCAAAATATTAGCGTTTCGGTTTCGCTCTTTATAGCTAATGGTGTAATAACCCGGGCCTGGGAAAATATGCTCGGTTGTAAATTGGACAAAGCCAATTCCTGGGGCGAACTGGGCATTATCAATGGTTGGGGTTTGTAAAGATGTCCCATCTCCAAACCCTAATGTGCCATCACTAAATTTTACAATGGAGCCGGTATTAGTATAGGCTGTAATGGTAATTCTAAACGTCAGGCCGTTGCAACTCACCCTTTCTACGGTAATTTCACCTGCCCGCAAATGAGTAGCCTGTATAGAATGACTGATACCAATCATTAGGAGAACAATTCCTAAAACAAACTTCCGGTACTTCATTCTTATTTTCTGTAACTCAAAAATACAACAATAAAGAAGATCAATTAGTTAATAGCATAAAAACAAATAAGTGAGTCAATTGATCAAACGAACAAGTTAAAAGAATATTCCTTAACCCTCGTGACTTTTGTGCTATCACCCAAGTAATCGGGTCTCTTTAGAGTATCCCGACATACGCAGATAGTCTAAATTTTTTACGCAAAGACGCTAAAAACACAAAGATTCTAACGTTTGCGTCCAACCCGCTGTATGAAAAATGAAATTTGCCGATTTAAAATTCAGCAAACCGATTCCTCTTGCAACTCCTCTCACATTCCTCCATCTTTACCTTATGAGAGTTGTTGGCGAAATTCCACATCCTGAAGTAAAAATCACCATTTTCCATTGGAACAATCGCTACCTCATTAAATTAGAAGCGGGTCCATTTGAGCAGACTTTTAAAGTTGAAGAATATGACCTCGCTTCAGAAGAAGAAGTGAAAGAAATTGTCAATGAAGCCTTTATTCAACAAAGCATTGCCCGTTTTAATGACATGGCCAAAAGCTTGCAACAAGCTACTCAATTTCTATAGCCCCTTTGCGAATCACGTTGGGTACGTTAACTTTGACGCCCTGTCTGTATTTAAGTGATGGAAATCTTAGAAGAAAAGAAAAATAAAAACCGACCTTACAAGCCAATCCTTGACGGAATCCCCGATTGGCCTGTTTATAAGCTAAGCAAGAACAGAAAAGAGTTTATTGATGAAGTTACTCAAAAAACAATTGCGCGAATAAAAGAATTACGGCCAGTCCGCAAAAATCTACTTGACGATTTAGAAGCGACCGTCTATCGCGAACAAAACCGTATCAAACGCAACCGCTGGCGCGTAGACCCTAAAGATGATTCAAAGTTTTGGTCTGGAATAAAAAATGAATTGGTGGGCCTCGGCAATCGCCCTATAGAGGAGACCGACAAGGCAATAGATTTGTTGTTGGAAAAGATAACGCATCGTTACGCTTCCGAGATTGCAGGAAATTTTAGACCGAGTTCTTATCGCTTTGCACGCGAAGTGATCAAGTTCGGGTTTCTGCGCTTGCTCAATGGTGCACGCGTGAAAAAAATTGGCGCTTTCTTTCGCAACCGCTATGGGTTACGCGACAAAATCCACATTGTTGGAAAGGTAAAAATGCTACGTAAACTGGCCAAACAAGGAACGGTAGTCATGGTGCCCACACATTTTAGCAATTTAGATTCCATCCTCATCGGGTGGGTAATTCACTCCATGGGCATGCCCGCTTTTATTTATGGGGCTGGGCTCAATCTTTTTAACATTAAGATCATCGCGTACTTTATGAACAGCCTTGGAGCGTATAAAGTCGATCGTAGAAAAAAGAATTTGCCATACCTGGAAGCATTGAAGATGTACTCTTCACTTGCCATGCAAAAAGGTGCCCATAGTCTATTTTTCCCGGGCGGCACGCGTTCACGTTCAGGCCTCATTGAAAAACAATTGAAACTCGGCTTACTAAGTACAGCGATCGAAGCGCAGCGCAGCAATTATCAACAAGCAGGTGAAATCAAAAAGATTTTTGTAGTACCTGTCACGCTTAATTACCATTGTGTGCTGGAAGCTCCCGAAATGATCGAAGACTATCTTCAAGTAAAAGGTCAGGATAGATATTTTCAAGAAGAAGACAAGTACGGAAGCTTTCAACTTATCAAATTTCTTTTTAAATTCTTTTCAAATCCTTCTAGCATTTCAGTTTCCATCGGGCCCGGATTAGATGTATTGGGTAATTATGTAGACGAGGAAGGAAATAGTTTAGATGCTCATGGCCGAGTTATCAACACTAAAGACTATTTTATTTCATCCGGAGAAATTACCATAGACCGCCAACGCGAAGATGAGTACACGCGCATGCTTAGTCAACAAATTGTAAAAGAGTATCATAAAATCAACCGCGTATTCTCAAGTCATTTAGTAGCCTTTATTGCCTTTGAGATGTGGCAGAAAAAACATCCTACCCTTGACTTGTTTAGTCTATTGCGCATTCCGGAAGAGGATTTGGAAATTGAATACACAGAATTTAAAAATGTTTTTAAAAAAGTACGCAAACAAATTTATTTACTTAAAGAAGAAGGGAAGATAAATTACGCCACACACTTGAAAGGTCAATCCGATATAGTCATTAACCGTGGATTAGATAATGTGGGGGTATTCCATCTTAACCGTCCTTTGATAAAGAACAAAAAAGGAAACATTATTACCAAAGACCTATCACTTCTATACTACTACCACAACCGCCTAGTGGGTTATGACCTCGAACAGTTTATCTGAGAAACCCGTAGGTGTAATTGGTGCCGGTAACTTCGGTACCGTCATCGCCAATATATTAGCCATCAATAGAAATGTGCTGTTATATGCTCGAGATGAAAAAGCGGTTAATCGCATCAATGAACAAAAAGAAAATCGAGGACATACCATTCATGCAAAGATTAAGGCGACACATAGTTTAGAAGAAATTGCGAACCAGTGTGACGTCATCTTTCCGATGGTTCCCTCTGCACACTTTCGTGAGATGATGAAAGCATTATCCCCACACCTTCATCCATACCATATTCTAATCCACGGCACAAAAGGTTTTGATATTACACTTCCTCAAAGCGAAACCATTGAAACCATTGTCACACTCAATCGCAAAAGGGTAAAAACCATGAGCGAAGTGATTCGTGAAGAAAGTGTAGTGGTACGCATAGGTTGCTTAGCAGGGCCTAATCTTGCCAAAGAATTGGCCCAACGTCAACCTGCCGCCACCGTAATTGCCAGCCCGTTTGCTGAAGTAATTCAAACAGGAAAAAAATTATTGCGCAACGATCGCTTTCAAGTCTATGAAAATAAAGACATCATTGGAGTTGAAATAGCCGGTGTGTTGAAAAACATAATTGCTATCGCCTCCGGTGCATTGAGTGGTTTAGGTTATGGCGAAAACGCAAAAGGTTTATTGGTCAGTCGTGGGGCTGTAGAAATGATTTATTTAGGTCGCGCCCTTGGCGGGGATACAAAAGCATTTTTAGGTGTAGCCGGCATTGGTGACTTAGTCACTACATGCAATAGTCCTTTAAGTAGGAATTTTACCGTTGGCTATCGATTGGCTAAAGGAGAAAAACTACAAGATATACTGAACGATATGGGCGAAATTGCCGAAGGGGTGAGCACCGTACGCATTGCAAAAAAGTGTGCAGACTATTACAAAATCAGAGCCTTGATAACCGACCGTTTATACAAAGTCCTTTTTGAAGGAATGAAAATGGAGGACGCATTGGAATTTCTTATGCGGTTTCCCCTCAGCGCGGATATCGATTTTATCTAATTCCCAACCGAAGTTGGAACAAAATTCAAAACGCTTATTTGGATTAAAATGCGCCTTTAATCTTCTCAACGATGGAAATAAATTCTTCTTTAGTAAGAGAAAGCTTTGGCTTTGAAAAATTAATATCAGTCATAGAATTGAGAGGCACCAAGTGAATATGGGCATGAGGAACCTCCCATCCAATTACTGCTAATCCTATTCTTTTACAGGGCACCGCTTTTTCGATTGCTTTCGCTACCCGTTTAGCAAAAACTATCATCATTGCGAGTTCTGAATCATCCAAATCAAAAATATAATCTTCTTCCCGCTTTGGAACTACTAAGGTATGCCCCAAAGACAATGGCATAATATCTAAAAAAGCAATGAAATGGTTATCTTCAGCTACGATGTATCCAGGAATATCCCGATTGATAATTTTTGTGAAGATTGAGAGCATAACTAAGCGATAGTAACGATCTCAAATTCCATTTCTCCAGCCGGTGTTTTAATTTTTGCGCTGTCACCCTTTCCTTTTCCAAGCAATCCCTTTCCTATTGGCGATTGAATTGAAATTTTTCCCGCTTTTAAATCAGCCTCCTCTTCTGACACAAGCACATACGTCATGGAAGCCCCATTTTTTTTATTTTTAATAGTAACTTTTGAAAGAATGGAGACAACAGAAATATCAATTTTTGATTCATCAATTAATCGTGCATTACTTACCACGTTACTAAGTTTGGCAATTCTGGCTTCTAGGTGACCTTGTGCATCTTTAGCCGCATCATATTCAGCATTCTCGCTTAAGTCACCCTTATCGCGTGCTTCCGCTATCTGGTGTGCAATATCTGCACGGCCTTTGGTTTTTAACTCGCTTAATTCTTTGGTTAATTTCTCCAGCCCCTCTTTGGTATAGTATGAAAGTTGCTTATCCATAATCCCTTCAATTTTTTTCCTTTGCATATTTTTGATTGCTGTCTAAAAAAGAAACAACGACCACGCTTGCGGTGTGGCCGTTGTACTCACAAAAGTAATTGTTATTGCTACTATTCCAAAATCGTTATTTCAACTTCCTATCAATTCCGGGACAGTCGTTTTTATTTGCTCCAACACCTCGTCATCAAATTGCGCGAGATAAAGTGTTTTTGCTTTTGACAATTGCTCAATGGTGAGCCCCTTGGCGCCACGCAAATCGGCTTTGTATAAACTGGCATTTTCTAAATCTGCTCCCATCAAATAGCTATTGCGCAAATTTGCTTCCATTAAGAAAGCGTTTTTAAAACTAGTCTTGATCAGAAAAGCGTTTTCAAATTGTGCCTTGATCAAAAAAGCATCTTTAAAATTGGCTCCACTTGCATAAGCACCTTTTAAGTTTGCCTGATTCATGTTGGCATTCTCTAAATTGGTTTGATTGAGACGCGTATTTTCCAAATTGGTTTCAATCAAAGAAGCGCTCGATAAATTAGTAGAGTTTAAGTTAGAGCCTTTTAGATTTACATAGTTAAGATTGGTTCTAGACAAATGGCAGTTGACTAAATTGATCTCATAAATTTTATGACGGTTGAGCCTCTTTAGATTTCCAACGGTACGGAAAGCCGCTTCTTCTGATTCCCATAAACGGAAGTCATCGATTTCATCTTTATAAGTTCGAATTCGCTGGCGCATTTCTCCATTTTGATTAAGCCAATACAACAACATACCAATGACTGCAATATCGAACAGCATCCCATGAGCTTCGGCCAAAATTTGAGGCCAGAAGTTTTCAAAATCATAGATGTAATAAGGTAAGCTTAAACCAATGACAAGCACGGCAACAGCCAATAACACAAGCGCGCTTGTTAAAATCGGCTTCTCTATGATTTCGTCAAACTTGTTCGAAATTTTTTTCTTGATAGTTCCTATTTTCGACATTCGATTGAGCAATGGCTATTATAAATTTAAGAATAAAAACAACTATCGCATGGTTTTGCCTCAACCTATTTTAAGATTACTTAACAATAAACATTACATCAAATTGCATGGCGTCTTAAAGCAGCAAATGAATGGTAAGGAAGTAAATTGTAAGTCCAAGTAAATCGCTGGTGGTAGTAATAAATGGGCCGGAAGCAAGCGCAGGATTAAACCCTAATCGATTGAGAATCAAAGGAGTTATTGTTCCAACAAAGGAAGAAAAAAGCACCACGCCAAATAATGCGATAGCCACCACAAACGAGAGCCGCTGGTTTTCGAAAAATAATAAGGTTGTGGCTAAAACGATAACAGAAAGGAACAATCCATTCAATAATGCAACGCTAAACACTTTACGTAATCGATTCAGCAGACCTTCATCCACAAAACTGGGGCTTACCAAACTTTGGACTATTAATGAGGAAGATTGAATGCCAACGTTTCCTCCTGTTGCCTGAATAAGGGGAACAAAAAAAGCGATGGCCGTAATCTTTGAAAGCTCCGCTTCAAAGAAGCCCATAAAGCGTGCACTGAGCATTCCGCCAAAAATCCCAATCAGCAACCATGGCAACCTGGCACGAGTATTTTTCCAAACGGTATCATCCTCCTCCACATCCTCAGAAATACCAGACATGATCTGCCGCTCTTCCTCTGCTTGTTCTGTAATTACATCTACTACATCATCAATCGTAATTCTACCTACGAGCTGACCAAGCACATTTACCACTGGCACAGATTCCAAATCATATTTCTTCATGATTTCTGCCACTTCACGATCCTCTAAATAAGTTTCAACCGAAACTACATCATCATCATAAATATCCTTTACAATTGTCTTAGGATCGGTAAGAATAAGTTTTTGCAAAGACACACGTCCCAAAAGTTTATCTTGATCGTCCACCACGTATACTGCATAAAACTTAGTAACATTTTCTGCTTGTTTGCGGATCTCCTCCACGCATTGCACGACAGTCCAGTTGCCGCGAGCCATGATTAATTCCTTAGCCATCAAACCTCCCGCCACATTCTCATCATAGCGAAGCAGATCAATGACTTGGGGCTTTAGCACTGGATCCAATCCGGCTATGATTTCTTCACTTATTTTGATGGGCAGCTCATTGAGTATATCGGCCGCATCATCTGAATCCAATTGATTGACGATTTCTGTTAATTCAGAAAGTTGATATACAGCCAAGAGCTTCGCGCGCGTATCAGGATCGAGGTCATTTATGATCCTCGAGCGAACCTCGAGCGAAAGTAGATCTAAGACATACTTAGATTCATCGCTTTGGAACTCGTAAAGCAACGCAGTAATATCAGCTGGATTTACATGTTCTAGGCTTTCTCGTATGAACACACCATCGCGATCATCCAACGCTTGCTGAAAGCGATCTCGAAACTCTTTGGTTAGCTCAAACGCTACAAAATCCTTCACTGCACTTCGATTAACTTGGTTAAAGAAATAAATTGCTCCACCGTCAATTGCTCTGCGCGCTTATCCAATATCGGCAACGTTAAAATTGAAGCAGCCAAAGTTAGAGGTTTGAGTGCGTTACGCAAGGTCTTCCTTCGATTTTGAAACCCTTGCTTCACTACTTTTTGAAAGAGTGCTTCATTACATCCAAGCGTTTCTCTTTTATTTCTTGATAATCGGATTACGGCAGACATTACTTTGGGTGGCGGATGGAAAACACCTGGAGAAACTTTAAATAAATATTCAATATCATAATAAGCCTGAAGCAAGACGCTAAGTATTCCGTAGACTTTGCTGCCCTCCTTCTCTGCAATGCGATCCGCTACTTCTTTTTGCAGCATACAAACCACCTGCATTACCTGATTTCTGTGTTCTAGAATTTTAAAAAATATCTGAGAGGATATATTATACGGGAAATTACCAATAATATGAGTGTCGCCTTTTGCCAATACATTTAAATCCAATTTCAAAAAATCACCTTCAATAATTCTGCTTCTTAAATCGGGGTATTGTTCTTTTAAATAGGCTACCGACTCTCTGTCAATTTCAATCAGTTGCAAATCAATTCTGCTGTCTTGGGCTAAAAATTTTGTAAGTACCCCCGTACCAGGTCCAATTTCAATTACTGAATTGCTACCCTCACCCAGCCTTAAAGCCTCAACAATCTTCAAAGCAATATTCTGATCTTTGAGAAAATGTTGACCGAGAAATTTTTTAGGACGAACCATTCTTCAGATTCTGAATTTTAAAATTGACACAAGGTAAGTAGGTAGTAGGCAGTGGGCAATAGGGCTTTCAAGTATTCGATGATCGGTACCTAATACCGATTCAGTTGTTACGATCAAATCATACTTCGCACCTCTCAATGTTTTACACTAACTTGCATCATCAAAAATTAATCTTTGCTATCATGGCTTTACCTATTTTAAATAAACCACGCATTGGAATTACTCTGGGAGACCTCAATGGCATCGGACCCGAGGTAGTCATCAAAGCACTCTCAGATAGTCGGCTTTTATCACTCATAACCCCAATTGTCTATGGCTCTACTCGTGTGCTTTCCTATTACCGTAAATTGATGAACCTGGAAGAATTCAACTACAGTCAAGTAAAGACCAAAGGACAATTTTTCAGTAAATCAATAAACGTTGTCAATTGTTGGGAAGATGTAATCGAAATCACTCCAGGGCAACCATCGCGCCATGGCGGAAAGGGAGCGTTACTCTCTTTAAAAAAAGTGGTGGAAGAATCTAAGGAGGGATTAATTGATGGATTTGTGACGGGGCCAATAGATAAAAATACAATTCATGGAGAAGAATTTCCTTTCCGTGGCCACACCGAATTCCTAACCAAAGAGTTTGATGCTGGTGAAAGTCTTATGTTAATGGTTGGTGACAACTTAAAAGTTGGACTCGTGACAGAGCATGTGCCCGTAAAAGATATTGCTCCCCTCATTACAAAAGAAAGAGTGGAGTTAAAAATCCGCTTGATGGAGATGTCACTAAAGAAAGATTTCCTTATTAATAAACCAAAAATTGCTGTTTTGGGATTAAACCCACACGCAGGTGACGAAGGTTTACTGGGAATTGAAGAAAATGAGATCATCAAACCGGTGATTGCCGAACTAAAGAACAAAGGCAAAACTATTTTCGGCCCTTTTGCTGCCGATGGTTTCTTTGCCTCTGGCCAACATGTCAAATATGATGCGGTAATAGCCATGTATCACGATCAGGGCTTAGTGGCTTTCAAAACTCTTGCTTTTGATAATGGCGTTAACTTTACAGCAGGATTGCCCGTTGTCCGCACCTCCCCTGATCATGGCACTGCCTACAACATTGCGGGAAAAAATCTGGCTGATGAATCTTCGTTGCGCCAAGCTATTTATATGGCCTGTGATATCGTTAAGAATAGATTGGAACAATTGGTGGAAAAATAAGATGCTCTTATCGCAAGAATTGACCACTCATAACTAGTCTGCGATTCCCACGTATATGTTTCAGTAGGTTTGTTATGAATATTATTATCGACCATGGATATTGTTACTAAAAAGCAGCTAAATATTCTTATTCAGCTAGCGGAAGCTGATAAGCATTTTG
>JAYVPS010000306.1:0-3223 GCA_043757225.1 Cytophagales bacterium
CTTTACATGAATGGCATTCAGGTATTTGACTACAATGATGGAAAGCCATTGTGGGCTGCAGTTTATGACCAGACACCCGAGGTGGTAAAAGAAAAGGGCGGTGTTGCTTATGGGGTTGTAGCCAAGCCGGTGATTGTTGGTGATTATATCTATGTTCTTGACTTGGTTAATAAAAGAAACCAATTTTTGAAAAAGTATGCGGTGAAGACCGGAAAAATGGTCTGGCAATCAGCAGAAATTAAAGATGCCAAAGCGATACCTGGCCTTTATGTTAGTGGTGATAAAGTAGTCTTACAAGTAGGTGGCCAGGTAGAGGTGCAATATAGACGAACCACGCCCAATGGTACAGAATCCGGGGTGAAATATGAAAATGTGAAACCCTATAATGTGCAATGTTTCAATGCCATCACAGGTGAACAACTTTGGGAATCAGAGAAAATGAAAAAGGGCTTAACGAACTTGTTCATCTCTGACAACAACGTGATCGTTGGTTCCGGGAAGGCTCTTTATTCAATTGATCTTGCCACCGGAAAAGAAAATTACGAAAAGCCATGGAAGGAAGATAATATCGGAGATGCTGATGGAATAATTGACTATAACGATCGAATTATTATTCTAGGTGAGAAGGGCGTGAGCGCACGAAAGAAATCCGATGGCTCATTTATTACTTCAAGTAAATTCAAACGTTCGGTGCCTCTTGCCGACAGTCAAGGAAATATTATATATGGAGGCAATACCCTTGCGCTTTATACAGAAGGAAGCGATTATGCAGTTTATGATTTGCGTACAATTAAATATAAACGCTTTGACGCCCGCAAAGATGCTACGGCCTATTTGTCTGATGATGGACTAAGCCTGTATATTTTTGAATCAGGCAGTATGATTAGAAAATCGAAGGTTACAAAACTGAGTGCGAAATAAATACGCTTATAGTGTAAATGAATAAAATCACAATCCATTGGGCGAATCACGCCCAATGGTTTTTTTTTAATACTTAACCATTTCAACCATGAGATTAACTGCTTTCATTCTGTTCATGCTTTTTTCAAGTTCTCTACTGTTGGCGCAGCGAAAGAAGAATGTTGTTGTGGGGGATCAAGCCGCTATCAACTTTGAGCAAGGTAAAAGCTTGTATGATAAAGATAAATACACAGAAGCCATACCCTATTTCGAAAAAGCAATCAGTGTTGATGCTGTGAATCAAGATTCATTTTATTATTTGGGTCTTTGTTACCGATATACAGATCAGCCTGCCAAAGCGATTGCTGAATTCAAAAATCTACGCGGTATTAACCCTGAATATTGGGCTTGGTTTTATTATGAAATGGGTGTCGCCTATGATGAGTTAAAACAATGGGACGATGCCATTGTGAGCTATGAGGCATATTTAAAAAAATTTCCTCATGATGCTTCCCGAACGCTACTAATTCATCAGGCACACTATAAAATGAATAAGGACAAGCATCAGAAAGAACTGGCTCAGATGAAGTCAAAAATGGGAGACCCAGTAAAGTTGTCGGCCACCGTAAATAGCAAGTATTCTGATTATATGCCGGCTCTTGACCCTACCGGTTCAAAGCTCTACTTCACTTCAGTTCGGTTGGGAGGAATTAAAAAGGAAGAGGGTTTAGAGAAAGAGGGCGATGAAGATATTTATTTCATTGAAAAATCGAGTAAAGAATGGAGTGCGCCAAAATTATTGCCTGAACCAATTAACTCTGAAAATAATGAGGGAGCAGCCTGCTTTTCAGCAGATGGGCAATTGATGATCTATACTGCTTGTGGAAGAGATGGAGGAATTGGTAGCTGTGATCTATATATCTCTACACTAGAAGGAAAGGATTGGACGAAACCTGTAAATCTTGGCAATGTTGTCAATAGCACGGAATGGGATTCACAGCCTACAATTTCATATGATGGCAATAGAATTATTTTTACTTCAACCCGTGCAGGTGGGTATGGATCAGAAGATTTATATATGATTGAACGAAATTTTTTTGGTGAATGGGGACCACCCATGAATCTTGGCCCAATGATCAATACTCCATTTAGTGACATGTCACCTTTCCTTAGTCAAGACGGCAAGACACTGTACTTTGCTTCAGTGGGACACCCCGGCTATGGCGGTCACGATTTATTTAAAACGGTATTTGAAAATGGTAAATGGACTGCGCCAATAAATCTTGGTAAGCCATTAAATACCGAAGGGAAAGACACTTATTTTACAATTGGAGGTTCAGGAGAGATTGGCTATTTCGCATCGAATCGGGATGGAGATCAATTAGATTTATTTGAAGTAGCCATACCCGAAGAAATGCGCCCTCAGCCAACGGTTGTCGTTGAAGGTGTTGTTACCAATGCGAAAACAAAAGCTCTTGTCGGAGCTTACGTGATGGTGGAAGATGTGAATAACGGAGAACTGATTGCGATTAATAAAAGTAATAGTGTAACTGGAAAATACTTGGTTGTGCTGCCGGCCGGAAAAACCTATAGTGTTTCTGCAAACAAAGAAGGGTTCTTTTTCCATTCTGAATTGTTTGATATTTCTGCAGCAGCAAAATTTCAAACAATTACAAAGGATATTGAATTGAAGCCTATTGAGAAGGGCGCAAAAATTGTAATCAACAATATATTTTTTGAAACCGGCAAGGCAACACTATCGCCTCAAAGTAATGTGGAGCTTGAAAAGGCCGTTGATCTGTTGAAAACAAATCTTACCATGATTATTGAAGTGGGTGGCCATACTGATAATGTTGGCGATGATGCATACAATATGAAGCTCTCTCATGATCGCGCTAAATCTGTTAGAGAGTATTTAGTAAAAGCAGGGATTGTGGGAGAACGGATTCAAGCCAAGGGCTATGGCGAGTCAAATCCTATTGCCACGAATGATACAGAGGATGGCCGCAAAGCAAACCGAAGAACAGAGTTTGTTATTTTGGAATTCTAAGAACCCACCCGTCATTGCTAACCGTGAGAGACCTCGAAGAGGTCAACTGTTTATAGAATGATGCCGATGCTAACATACGACCCCCACGGGGTCGCACAAAATCCTTGAATCAATTTTCTATAAACATGAAATCCCTTCGGGATTAAAGACAAGAAAGAATGACCAGAGGATCATACGTTAAATAAATGATGAAGCTAACCGTGAGACGACCTCGAAGCCGAAACTGCTAAAGAGAAAGGCGATGCAAGGTCTATTCGAATTACAGCGGGCAAG
>JAYVPS010000307.1:0-40210 GCA_043757225.1 Cytophagales bacterium
ACTCAGCTATTATAGCTTCTTGTTCACAAATGGTTTTATCTGATTTTCTCATCTCGTTTACACGTTAATTCGTGTAAACCTATTTCAGGACGAGACAGAGACTTTGTTGGTAGGTCGTCCTTCGTTTTTTTATTCCCTTGTTCCTTCCTTTTTTATTATCTCTTGTCCCCGTGGAGAAACTTAAAGAGTTGGTCTGTCAAACGTTACTTTGTTGTCGTGGCGAATTTGTCGGGTTACAAGGCTTTGCCTGACTCTCATACCAAGAGATGGGCTTTAGCACAAGAGTCTTGGGCTGAATTTTTTCAGGCACTTCTGCCACGCTAAACAATGGCAATAAGAAGACAATAAGGATTAATCGTTTCATAAGGTTCAAATTTATCTTCAGTACACGTGAGCCTTTAAAACGTTCAATGAAGGAGAATATTTATTTATTTATAATTTCTTAACCATTTCAAACTCCTAAAGAGGGGCATTACTTATCCGCGTTCCCGTTCGAGTTTATAAAATCGCTCTTCAAGCTTATAAAAACAGGCTTACTTTTCCCCCATGTTCGAGTTTATTTGTCAAAAAGAAATACCATGAGCCAACTATTAACTCCCAACGAACCAACAAGACGTCACGACCTCGACTGGCTACGCCTTATCGCCATCCTTATTTTACTTTTCTTTCACACAGGCATGTGGTTCAATAACTGGGGGTGGCATGTGAAAAATAGCGAGACGACTGTTTCCTTTCAATATTGGATGATATGGTCGCATTACTTCAGAATGCCACTTCTACTTTTCATTTCGGGGGCCGGCACTTTTATGGCGTTGGGCAAACGCACCTCAGGGCAATTTAGACGAGAAAGGTTTAGGAGGCTCTTCATTCCACTGGTTTTCGGAATGTTAGTTATTGTGCCGCCTCAAATTTATTTCGAGCATATCAAACAATACAACGGGTATTGGGATTTTTATAAAACCGTTTTCAATTTTGTTCCTTACCCCAACGGAAGCTTGAGCTGGCATCACCTGTGGTTTATCTTGTATTTATTCATCTATTCTTTTTTGGCACTTCCCTTGCTCAACTATCTTCGCTCTGAACGCTCTGAAAAATTCAAGCAAAATATATATTTTCTTCTTTCCAGCCCTGCCGGGCTATTGCTTATTCCTTCTACACTTTTACTTATCTCACAAATTATTTTACGCCCCTACTTTCCCGAAGAGACCCACGACCTGCTAAAAGATTGGGCATACTTCACTTTCTACTTCTTCTTTTTTGTATTGGGAATTCTATGCTACTCCAGCCAAAATCTATGGACAATCATTGGCCAACACCGCAAACAATTCTTAATAGCGATGCTGTTCATACTTATCCCCTTCTACATTTGCTACTTTCATTTCCGTGATTTGATCACACTACCTTGGTCTGACGATACGGTTGAAACAATTTTTGACGTACTCGCCATTTTTGTAAGCTGGTTTACGGTAATCACCATCATCGCTTATGGACAACATTATTTAAACAGACCACATCCGTGGCTATCTAAAATCAATGAAGGGCTATATCCCTTTTACATTCTTCACCAAACGGTGATCATCGCCATTGGCTATTATGTATGCCAATTGTCATGGGGTATCGCAGCGAAGTATTGGGTCATCTGCTTTCTAACTTTAGTAAGCTGTGTCGCCTTTTATCTTGCGCTGATTCGACCCTTTAATGCAATGCGCTTTTTGTTTGGAATGAAGAAAAAATAGAACTGGGATTTTAAAAACCTAGGAGATCTAAAAAGACGAATTACTGATTATAAACGGGCATAATCAAAGCGAACTCAAATCAATCACGAATGCATCTGGAAATTGCTTCTTCAATTCAACAACCATGCTTTGTGCCTTTTCACGATTCGGGAATGATGCTAACATAGGGCTATAGAATTTTACACCATTCAACACCTTTACCTGAACGAGCATGCGTTTTCTATAAGTCTTAGTCAAGTTGTCGATAATCCGCAACAGATTCGCCAACTCTTGGTAAGTTCCAAGTTGGACGCCAAATCCTTTGGGGTCAGCCCGTGAAATCTTGAAGTCGTAGATTTCTCTTTCGTCAATAGTAACATGCTCCACCATTACAGGCTGTGTATCTCCCTTGCCATCACCAGGGTCTACAATTTCAATCTTTACATCGGCTATGCCCTGATTGAAGAATCCTAATTTTTCGGCTGCTGATTTTGATAGATCAATAATCCGTCCTTCTACAAAGGGGCCACGGTCGTTGATCGTTACAACAACTGATTCATTATTGACCAAATTTGTAACTCTCACGCGTGTGCCAAAAGGAAGAGACCGGTGGGCGCCAGTCAGTTTTGAATGCTTATACTTTTCGCCACTGGCCGTGGGGTTTCCTTCAAACTTGTCGGCATAAAAGGAAGCTTTGCCGATTTGTACTTGAGCAGATACATCCAGTATTAAAGTCAGAAAAAGTATGGCCAACAAATTTTTCATAAGGTAAAGATAAGAGTTAGTCGCACTATTTATCGGTTGGGTTCTTTTTTCCTTCGAATAATTTTTTAAGGGTCTGTGCAATCGCCTTTCTTTTGTATCGGGTCGCTTACAGAGCTGATTCACAAACGCATATTCTTTGCGATTACTGTAAGAAAGAGAATCAAAAAAAGTAATAGCTTTCTTATTTCATGCAACTATCATTTATCCACCACACGTTCTTCCAAATTCTTTTCGATGATCACGGTTGGGGATTTTCGAAAATCGCCTCGAATGATTTTTTTAATGAAGTCAGTTTTTTCAAAATAGATGCCATCTTTGTAAAAATTTAGTTATGAGATTGATCTATCTTACCGCCCTCCTTAGCTGGGCAATTTCCTGTAAAGATAATACAGGTAAATTATCTTCTGACTTAGGGCCGCCTGTAAATCCTTCTACGAAATTGAATGCCGCTTTTTTAATTGTTGATGGCGTTTATAATTCAGAGCTAATTGCCCCTATGGATGTTTTTCAGCACACTGCATTTCATACAGAAAAAGGAATCAATGTGTTTACAGTGGCCCAGCAAAAAGATACTGTGATCACATTTGAAGGGCTGCAGATTTTGCCCAACTATTCTTTTTCTGATTCAATACCTGACATTGATATTCTCGTTGTACCCAGCGCGAAACACAGCATGGATACTGATTTGGAAAACAAAGAACTGATCGAGTTCGTAACACGCACCGGTAAAAAAGCATTGTATATTTTTTCGCTTTGCGATGGCGCATTTGTATTGGCAAAAGCCAACTTGCTGAATACCTACCAATGCACAACCTTTCCGGGTGATGTGGCTCGTTTTAAAAAGACATTTCCACAACTTACAGTACATGAAGGATTGAGTTTTGTACACGACCGCAAGTCAATTACTTCCGTTGGTGGGGCTAAATCTTACGAGGCCGCACTTTATCTGGTTGAACTACTATATGGAAAAAAAGCCGCAGAAGGCATTGGCAAGGGGTTGGTAATCGACTGGGATTTGGCCTCCACTAAGTATTTGTGTACTTATTAATAAATATTTTGTTTTATTTGACCCAAAATATTACCTATTAATAAGTCTTTCAATGAGTTACTTACCTTTAAGGCTAAATATGCAAGAAGATATAGATGCCGAAAATTCCCTCTCTAGCCCTATAGTTGATAAGCTCCCAATTGCTGTTTTTGAATACACGCTGTTTCCGGATGAAAAAAAGGACTTCACCTATATAAGTCCTTATTGCGAAATACTTTTTGGTGTTTCCAGCGTAGAATTAATGGCAGGTCATCTTTCTATGTTTTCATTTATCCACCCTGAGGAACGGGAAGCATTTATTATTCAATACAATAAAATAATAGCATCAATAAGGCCTTTTAATTGGAAAGGACGAATTGTACAGCCCAATGGAAAAATTAAATGGATAAGGGCTATTGGCAATCCTGCTAAATTAAAAGATGGCAGAATAGTGTGGACAGGAATCTTTACCAACATAACAAAAAAGAAAAAAATTGAACAGGCTCATCGAGAAATAAAAGAGCGGCTGGAGCATACCTTAAAAGGATCTGACTTGGGGATTTGGGACTACAACTACAAAACGAATACTACCACTATTAATGATCATTGGGCCAAAATAGTAGGTTATCAAAAAGTTGAGTTGGAAGAGATGCTTTACCACTACCAAGACTTCATACACTTAGACGACCGACCAAAATACGCTGATACAATCTCCACACATCTTACTGGGAAAACAGATTTTTACGAAGTTGTCTATAGATTCTTGCTAAAAGACGGAAGCTCGCGTTGGATCATGGAACGGGGGCACGTAGTTGAAAGAGATGAAGTTGGCAATGTAACCCGTACTGTAGGCACGTTACAGGATTTTGAAAAAAGGAAAACGGAAGAGCAAATTGCAAAGGAAACAGAAAGTAAATATAGCGCGTTACTCGAATCTTTACCTCTTGGAATTTGCATCCATCAAAACGGTACTTTAGTCTATGCCAATTCTCATGCAGCAAAAATAATTGGTGCTCAAAGTGCTGACGAAATAATTGACAAGCCAGTGCTGGACTTTGTTCATCCTGATTACAAAACATTAGTAGTTAAACGAATGCAAGGCTTGATGGCAGGAAAACCTGCTCTGACCGTGGAAGAAAAATTTATTCGCTTAGACGGAAAAGTGATCATTGTCGAAACCTCTGCAGTCCCAATTCAATTTAAAAATAAGCCGGCAGTACAACTAATTGTTAAGGATGTTACAGCCGAAAAAGAAGCTAAACTGGCAACACGGAAATCAGAAACCTTATTTACTCAACTCTTTCATAACTCTCCCTTTGGCAAAGTAATGTTGGATGAAACCGGAAAGGTGGTTTTGATCAATGATGGCTTTGAGAAAATGTTTGGATACACTAGGCAAGAACTGGTTGGAAATGTGCTGAATCAATTTATTGTTCCACACGACTTAAAGGAAGAAGGGAATGACTTGGATTCTCTTATTTCCGCAAAACAGGTGATTCGTATTGATACTTTCAGAACTAAGAAAGACGGAACGAAAATGTCCGTTATTGTATATGGGGTTCCTATTCAATTGGAAGATAAAACCATTGGGATTTTTGGTTCCTATGTTGACATTACTGAGCAAAAGAAAACAGAAGAAGAACTAAAAATAAGAAATGCCGAGTTAGATAACTTTGTGTATAAAGTTTCACATGACTTGCGTGCGCCTCTCTCTTCGGTGCTCGGCCTGGTTAACCTAGCACAATTAGATGGCAACGATGATAGCCTAGATGAATACATTAAAATAATAGGCCAAAAGGTGACGCACCTAGATCACTTTATCAGCGATGTGTTGAGCCATTCTAAAAATTTAAAACTTGATATAAAAATCGAGCCTATCGATCTGAAGAAATTAATAGAAAAAACCTTCACAGATCTCAATTACTTAAAAGATGTAAATCAGATAAAAAAAATAATCGAAGTAAACGGTGATGATTTCTATAGCGACCCCTGGAGGATTGGTGAGATCTTTCGCAATCTGATTTCAAATGCAATCAAATACCGAAATCTTGGCTGTCTCAATTCTGAAATCAATATCAAAATCGATATCACTCAAGATCGAGCCAATGTAGTTTTCTCTGATAATGGAATTGGCATCGACAAAGTAAGTCTGACCAAAATATTTGACATGTTTTACCGTGCCAGCGAGCAATCTGATGGCTCAGGTCTAGGACTCTACATTGTCAAAAATGCAGTAGATAAATTAGGGGGCATTCTAAAGGTATCAAGCGAACTACACAAAGGCACTTCCTTTGAAATAAAGCTGCCCAATCATATCTTACCCGCTTCAAATTAATTTTTTTTATTCGTAATGAAAATCCAAGAGGTAGTAAGCAAGGCTGACGGGGAAAAATTTTTGTTATTCCCTCTAACTCTTTACAAAGATACCCCCAATTGGATTCGTCCGTTAGACAAAGACATAGAATCGGTTTTCAATCCAGAAAAGAATAAAACGTTTCGTCATGGAGAATGTGCTCGATGGATCTTACTGAATGATCAAGGTCTGTTAATTGGGCGTATTGCCTCCTTCATCGATCAAAAAACAGTAAAGAAGGGGAATGATCAGCCAACAGGAGGGATTGGATTTTTTGAATGTATTGAAGACAAAGCCGCTGCTTTCTTTATGTTCGATCATTGCAGACAGTGGCTTCAGTCAAGAGGAATGGAAGCAATGGATGGTTCTATCAATTTTGGCAGTCGTGATAGATGGTGGGGGCTGCTGGTGGATGGCTTTGACCGAGAACCAAACTATCAATGCAATTATAACCCGCCTTACTACAAGGATCTTTTTGAAGAGTACGGCTTCAAAGAATACTTTAAGCAACTAACCTTTGCGCGGAAAGTCAGCGATCCGCTATCACCCAAATTGGCATACAAAGCAGATCTAATTGCTAAAGAATCAGCGTACGAATTTCGGCACTTGCGAAAAGATGAGATTTCTAAACTGGGTGAATACCTCCGCACCGTTTATAACAAAGCTTGGGCCAACCGAGCCGAAAATCCAGAGATTACATCTCTGCAGGCATCCTTGCTTGTTAAACAAATGAAGCCCATCCTTGACGAGAAGCTTTTATACTTTGGATTCTATAAAGGAGAACCAATTTCTTTCTTTCTTTCATTGCCAGAGATCAACCAAATTTTTAAGCATGTAAATGGAAAATTAGATTGGTTGGGTAAATTGAAATTTGTTTGGCATAAACTTAGAAAAACCAATACCAAAGCATTCGGGATTTTATTTGGTGTTGTACCTGAACATCAAGGCAAAGGAGCCGATGGAGCCCTGATAATGGTTGCAAGAAAAGTGTTGCAAGAACAGTACAAGCGATACGTTGAGTATGAAATGAATTGGATCGGTGATTTCAATCCTAAAATGATCAATGTTGTAGAACAAGTTGGTGGTTTCGTTTCAAAAACGCATATTACCTACCGAAAACTGTTTGACGAAACCAGACCATTTAAACGGCATCCAATTTTAAACTGATTATGCAAGAAGAGCAAGAAGAGACGCGATCTAGGTTTTTATTCCGCAACCTATTTAAGGGACTGCTCTGGTTTGCCGTGATTATAGCCGTCTTCGTTACCATGGAAGGTTATATTCAAGCTAACTTTAAAGAGCATATCGACACCATTCGCGCCAACCCTGGGGTTCTTTATGGCATTTATACAATATCTGAAATTGTGTTTGGCATATTACCGCCAGAGCTCTTTATGATGATCTGGATTTTAGATAACATTGATCTTAGTGGTTTTATCACCAACCTTGCCATCCTTACTATTATTTCATACGGAGCAGGGATTTTAGGCTATTACATTGGTAAAGTATTCTCAAAAACAAAATTTTACCAAGAGCAAATCCGAGGAAAATACCTGAAGCAATACGAAGGTAAACTGAAAAGATATGGCGGCTACTTAGTTTTTGTAGGCGCTGTAACACCTGTACCCTTTTCTGCAACTTGTATGTTGGCCGGCTCTGTAAACTTAGATATCAGGCATTTTTTGTTGATTTGTATTACTAGGGTAATCCGATTTGCTGGGTATGGAGCCGTAGTATGGTATGCACCAGAATTGTTTAAAGATTTGACATTTGGTTTTTAAAGTTGTCAAAGGGTTAAACTAATATTAGCTTCTTAAGCCCATACCCTTTACTTTTGCCCTGCAAATAATCACTCGTAAATTATTTGCTATGGCACTCGATCCCAAAAAATTCCTCTTTGAAGCATTGACCTATGATGATGTGCTTCTTGTACCCGCTTACAGCGAAGTGCTTCCACGCGAAACTGACTGTTCGGGCTTCTTAAGCAAGAATATTAAACTGAATATTCCTATCATTTCGGCTGCGATGGATACCGTTACCGAAGCTAGTTTGGCCATCAGTATGGCCTTGGAAGGAGGGTTGGGCTTTATCCATAAGAATATGTCTATTGAGGCACAGGCCGAGCAGGTACGCAAAGTAAAACGTTCACAAAGCGGAATGATCTTGGATCCCATCACATTACAAATTGGCTCTACCGTGCGCGATGCCGAAAAAATCATGCGCGAATTTAAAATTGGAGGCATTCCGGTAATTGACGGAAATGGGAAGTTAGTCGGCATCATTACTAACCGCGACTTGCGCTTTCAAAAAGATATGTCAATACCCGTTGAGCGGATTATGACAAAAGAAAATCTAATCACCGCCCCCGAAGGGATTACTCTAGAAAAAGCCGAACTCCTTTTGCAAGACTATAAAATAGAAAAGCTTCCCATCGTCAATAAAAAAGGAAAATTGACGGGATTGGTCACCTACAAAGACATCCTGAAAAAGAAAAACAAACCGAATGCCTGTAAAGATAAATTTGGAAGACTGAGAGTTGGTGCAGCAGTAGGGGTTACTCCTGATATTTTGGACCGAATTGAAGCCTTGAAAAATGCAGGCGTTGATGTCATTAGTATTGATACCGCACACGGACATTCCATCTATGTAATAGAGGCCGCAAAAAAAGTGAAGAAGAAATATCCTCAATTGGAATTAGTGGTTGGGAACATAGCAACAGGGGAAGCTGCCAAAGCCCTTGCAAAAATTGGGGCGGATGCAGTAAAAGTTGGCGTAGGCCCCGGAAGTATTTGTACCACACGCATTGTAGCAGGCATTGGACTCCCTCAACTCTCTGCCGTATATGAAGCGGCCAAAGCGTTGAAGGGCTCTGACACAAAAATAATTGCCGATGGTGGCATTCGATTCTCAGGTGATATCGTAAAAGCATTAGCAGCCGGAGCCGACAGCGTGATGATTGGTTCGTTGCTGGCGGGTACCGAAGAAGCACCTGGTGAATTGATTATTTACGAAGGCCGAAGATTTAAGTCATACCGCGGCATGGGCTCTATTGAAGCAATGGAAGACGGTAGCAAAGACCGCTATTTTCAAGATGTTGAAGATGATATTAAAAAATTAGTCCCTGAGGGTATCTCCGGTCGTGTTCCCTTTAAAGGAAGCGTGGCCGAAGTACTCTATCAATTGGTAGGTGGCTTAAAGGCCGGCATGGGCTACTGTGGAGCGGCCAACTTACAAAAATTGAAGTCGGCAAAATTTGTGAAAATCACGGCTGCTGGAGTTCACGAAAGCCATCCACATGATATTACTATTACTCGCGAAGCCCCTAACTATAGCAGGAAGTAAAATACTTCTTTAACTTGAGCGAAGTGTTTTAGCTATGTTCAAAACCAAAGCCCTTACTCGCCTTACTTTTTTGGGTGCCCTTGTGGCATGGGTGGTATTGGTATTTTCTGATGTTACTGTCTTATTCAGTGATTTAAAGTCATTGCCTTCCGATGTGCCTATTTGGATGCCTCGAGTAATGCTTGACTTGTATATTCTGTCCCTCTTTTATTATTACAAATTCCGCATAGAGTACGATGAGAACCTTAGCTTTACTGATCTGCTTTGGAAAGTATTCGCCACGGGGCTAATCGCCACTGTTATATCATTAGGGGTCAGGCTAATTCTTTTCTTACTAGGCAGCACCAAGCTTCTAGGCAATGTATTGTTCCTCGATTTGATTTATCAAATTACTTTAGCTCTATTTATTAATTTTCTTTTAGCTGCCTACACATCATGGAAGCGATTGATCCTTTATCAAAAAACAAAGTGGTTGATCCGAGCGTGGATTTTATTCGAAGTGCTACTACTTTGTATTCTAGTCTATGACAGCTTTAATATTACGTTTTCTCAAACGGTATCAACCACAGTAATTGTCGTTGTCAGTTTGCTTGGCCTGGTACTATCTGCAAATATGCGATGGGTGGCCTATCTCAATTTCAAACAAAAATGGACAAGTCTCTTACTACTCTTGCTTTCCATTTTTTACCTGGTTTACTTTCTGTATTCCGTAACAATATCATCAGATACGATCAGCCAGTTAACTCCTGCTTTTCTTAGTTTTCAAGGCCATGTTTTTAATATCGCATTATTGGCATTCGTTCTTACCTACATTAGTTTTTCATTTTTAGTTATCCTATTTAACCTTCCGACCTCCTCTGTGTTTGAGCAAAAATTGGAAGAGGTAGTGAATTTTCAGCGGATTAGTCAGTCCATTCAAACTGAACAAAATGAGGAAAGTGTTTACAATATTTTATTAGAAAGTTCAGTGAGTTCTGTATTTGCCGATGCCGCGTGGTTGGAGATTGCAGCCGTCACTGCCGATCAAAAAATATATACCAACAACATAACAGAAAAAGAGTCGAAAGATATTCGCGAACATTTAGAAAAGAATAACATTAAAGGGGCTCTAGATCAGAGCAGCGACAAAACCAAGAATTTATCGAAGCACCTTGCTTCCCTAAAAAATTCGCGGTTCAGGTCTCTTCTTGCGTTTCCAATTCGAGTAAAAGAAGAAACCATTGGGACATTGGCCTTATTGAAAGAACTTCCTGATGGTTTCAATAAAGAAATGACCCGAATTGTTTCTGCTTTCGCCAACCAAGCGGGGATCTCCATTGAAAATTTCCGTTTGATGGAGGAGGCTTTTCAAAATGCTCGGTACAAAGAAGAGTTGAAGATTGCTAAAACCGTTCAGCAAAGTCTCTTGCCTGCTAAATTGGAACAAGACCCTGACTTTGAAATTTCCGCTTTCTCTGAATCTGCTGATGAAGTGGGGGGCGATTATTACGATACGCTTAGAATCAACGAGCACGAAGTTGCCTTAATTATTGCGGACGTTTCAGGCAAGGGTACAACGGCTGCTTTTCACATGTCTCAGATGAAAGGGATTTTTCATAGCCTAGCACAGCAAGCGCCTGATCCAAGAGATTTTATGTTGAAAGCTAACCGTGCGTTGGTCTATTGTTTAGAGCGGGGATCTTTCATTTCAGCCACTTATTTTGTGATCAACACTACAACAAAAAAAATTCACTACTCCCGCGCAGGCCATTGCCCTGTCCTTTATTACAAATCTTCAACAAAAGCAGCAGCATTCTTAAAAGACAAGGGCACAGCACTCGGGATGGTACGCAGTCACGACTATTGCAATTTTATTGAAAATAATGAGATCAATTATTCTCCGGGGGATGTAATGATTTTATACACCGATGGAATTACAGAAGCTAAAAATAAGAAAAACGAAGAATTTGGAGGCCATCGATTGGCCGAAGTACTACAACAAAACGGAGAAAAAAGTTCAAAAGAGATTGAGGATTGTATCTCCAAAAATCTATACGAATTTTCAGGCTCAGAAGATATTAATGACGATTATACGTCTATGACCGTAAAATTCAGGTAAAGCAAAACATAAAAAAATTTAACCCGTATTAACTACATGGTTCACATCAAAAGATTACAAGAAGAAGGAGCTGATATTCTCGCCATCATTGGTGAGATTGACGCGAGTTCATCCATTGAATTAGACCTGGCCATTGCAAAAAGCGTAGGGGAAGGATACAAGAAAATTCTGGTTGACTGTAGTGCGTTAGAGTACATTTCGTCTGCCGGGCTAGGGGTATTTATGTCCTACATCGAAGAGTTAAAAGAAAAAAGAATAAGCCTTGTGTTATTTGGTTTGAAAGAACGCGTATTGAACACCTTTAGCATTCTTGGCTTGGCTGATTTGCTCAACATTCAAGGCACCAAAGAGGAAGCAAGAAAATTGGCAGATGATTTATCGGTATAACATAGGGTGTAGCTTAAGCAACCTTAAGGGTGCGCGGGAATTTATTCGCGCTTCTTTGAAAGGGTGCAACATTTCTGAGCTGGAAATGGGTGCTATCGTTTTGGCCTTGGATGAAATGTGCTCTAACCTCATGATCCACGCACACCATTGCAATCCCAAACATCATATCGAATTACGAATAGAAATAGCAAGTCAGCATCAGTTAGTCTTTGAAATTATTGATGATGGCTCCATGTTTGATATTACTCAATTTCATGAGCCCGAAATTGATAACCTTATACACGAAAAAAGAAAAGGGGGACTAGGCATCCGTCTCGTTAAGTCCATTATGGATAAAATTGAGTATTTAAAAGAAGACGAGAAAAATGTTTGTAGGCTAACTAAATCCGTTTAAAAGAGTTTCGTCTCCTAATATCCAGTATCCAAAACAAAACGGCCAATCCGCTGCCAAAACAACTATCAACTCTAACATTTTCCCCTTATTTTAGCGGTCTTATTTAAATCCATAATGCGTAAGAGTCTATTCTTTATCTTTCTCGCAGCAAGCATCGTTGCCGGCTACTCTCAAGTCGAAAAAGTGAAAAAGCCGGTGGTGCTTTTCTCCGTAAACAAAAATCCCACCTTCGTGGACGAGTTCAATTACTTGTACAGCAAAAACCATCAAAATAAGCCCGGAGATTTTACGGAATCCAAAGTGTTAGAATACCTAACCCTCTTCATCAATTTCAAGTTAAAAGTAACCGAAGCCAGGGCGCTAGGCATGGATACCACTGCCAAGTTTTTGAAAGAATTTAAAACCTATCGCGAAGATCTAAAGAAACCTTATCGTGCGGAGCCTGATGTATTGGATAAACTTGCTAAGGAAGTTTACCAACATTTAACGCAAGAAGTAAAGGCTTCACATATTTTAGTAAATCTAAAACCTGATGCTTTTCCTTCCGATACGCTAACCGCATTCAATAAAATAATAGAAATTAAAAAACGAATAGTAGCAGGTGAGGATTTTGAAAAATTGGCACATGAATTATCAGAAGATCCATCTGCCAAATACAATGGAGGAGACCTTGGTTACTTCACAGCTATGCAAATGGTATACCCCGTTGAAGAAGCTGCTTATAAAACAAACAAGGGAGAAGTTTCCGATATTGTTCGCACACGATTTGGATATCATTTGATCAAGGTAATTGATAAAGAAACTGCTCGCGGTGAAGTAGAAGTTTCCCACATCTTGCTACGAACCGGCACCGATGATACAAAAATAAAAAACAAAGCGTTTGAGATCTACGAACAGCTAAAAGCTGGTAGGTCATGGAGCGATCTATGTAAGGAAAATTCAGAAGATGCCAACACTAAAGATGCCGGAGGAAAGTTGCGCCCATTTGGTTTACGCGCATTGGCCACTGTGCCTGAGTTCGAAGCAATGGCGTTTGCGATGAAGACCCCAGGTGATATTTCCGATCCCTTTCAATCAACTATTGGATGGCACATTATTAAATTGGAAAATAGAATTCCTTTGCCTCCTTATTCTGAATTAGAATCGTCACTAAAAAAGAAAGTGGCGCGTGATGAGCGTTTGCAGATTTCGCAGCAAACATTGGCCACAAAACGTAAAAAGGATTTTGGCCTTATCGAATATGAAGAAGTTAAAAAGGAAGTTTTTGCTTTAGCTGATTCAAGCTTAACAAAAGGAAAATGGAAATTCGTAGGCAATGAAATTCTATTCGCTAAAAAAATAGTTGAATTGCAAGGGAAAGGAATATCGGTAAAAGACTTTGTGCAATACATAGCAATCAATCAATCCCAATCCAGTATGGCACCCGCCACCTACATTGCCCAATTATATAATAATTTTGTAGAAGAAACGATTAGTAATCTTGAAGAAGAAAAATTAAAAGTAGAAAAGCCTGAATTCAAGAATTTGTTGACAGAGTACCGAGAGGGGATTTTATTTTTCGATATCATGGAAAAGGAAATCTGGAACAAAGCCTCTGAAGATACAAGCGGACAAAGAAAATATTACGAAACTCATATTGACAAGTTCAAGGCAGGGGATCGAGTACGGGCGAGAATTTTCTCCACACCAGATAAAAATATTGTGGATGAATTCAAGAAAAAAGTTTCAGCCGGAGACACACTCAAAGAAGCTGACATAAAAAGATTTAAATCAGTACAACCCTTTAAAAAGTATGAAAAAGGAGATAGTAAGGTAATCGACAAGGCAAGTTGGGTTCCAGGCCTTCATGAAGTTGAATTAGACAAAAGTTTTTACCTTGTTGAAATCGAGCAGTTAATTGCCCCCGGAACTAAAACTTTTGATGAAGCAAAAGCATCTATAATATCAGACTATCAGACTGAATTGGAAAAGACCTGGCTCGAAAGGCTGAAGAAAAAATATCCAATAGAGGTTTCTGCCAAGGGAAAGAAATACATCTTAGCAGAATTAATAAAGAAATGAAAAGAACCCCTGTAGCAAAAATTGTTAGCCTTATAATGATCAGCTCCTCGCTGATCGTACTCTCTTCTTGCGACTTAATTCGCATGAAAAAAGGGAATTCTAATGGAGACGATCAGCGAAAGGCTGTAGCTAGAGCCGGAGAATCCTACCTTTATTCTGATGAACTCAGAGGCATTGCGCCAATGGGAGATTCAAAAGAAGATAGTGCTGCTCGAGTTTCAGCGTATGTAAACAGTTGGATTAGAAAACAATTACTGCTGAATGAAGCTGCTAAAAATATTGAAATTAATGAAGCCGAAGTAGAGCGCAAAGTGCTAGACTATCGCTACAGCCTAATTGGCTACGAATTTCAAAATTACTATATACAAAAAAACTTAAACGATAGCGTTTCGCAGGAAGAGCTGGAAGCTTACTACAAAGCCCACCTTGACAATTTTGTTTTAAAGCAGAATATTGTTCAGGGAACTTATATCAAAGTAGCGAAGACAGCTCCGCGTATTCAGCGAATAAAAGAATTAATGTTTTCTACTAAACCAAAAGATGTAAGCGAATTGAAATCATATTGTCTGAGCTTTACAGCAGCTTACCAATTACCCGACTCGACCTGGATTGAATTTGACAAGCTTGCCGTCAATTCACCTATGGCAGAAATTCCCAACAAAATTCAATTTTTAAGAAGCTATAATTATTACGAAACCAACGATGCCAATTATTTATATTTTTTAAAGTTGGACGCGTACAAAATTTCTGATAACATATCTCCGTTGGAATTTGTAGAAGAGGACATCAAAAACATTATTTTAAACAAAAGAAAAGTAGAACTTGCGAAAAAATTAGAGGATCAAGTATATGAAAATGCTGTCAAACAAAAGGATTTTGAGGTTTTTAACCCTTAGCCTGCTCCTTGTTGCACCATTTTTGGTACAAGCACAAGAGAATACAAGCTTTGTAGTAGATAAAATCATTGCTAAAATCGACAATAAAATAGTCATCAAATCTGAATTAGAGTCAGCCTATCAAGGCTATGTAGCTGAAGGCAACCCAGCATCGGAGGAAGGCAAATGCCAGCTTTTCAATCGCCTGATCATGAATAAGGTAATGGTCGCCAAAGCAGAAATTGACTCCCTTGTTGTTACGGATCAGGAAGTAGATCAGAATACAGCACAGCGCATGGGCGCGATCCTTCAAAATTCCGGCAACTCATCCGAAGAATTAGAACGCAGGTACGGTAAGAGCATGGATCAAATTCGGGTAGAGTTGCGCGATCAAATTCGCGAGCAATTACTGGCTCGCGAGATGTCGCAGAAAATCACAAAAGATTTAAAGATAACCCCTGCCGAAGTAAAAAGATTTTTCAATAAAATACCAACAGACAGCTTACCCTTTAATCCCGCTGATGTTGAGATCGGTGAAATTGTGAAGGTTGCTAAAATTAGCATACAACAAGAAGAAGAAGCAAAGCACAGATTAAATGAATACCGAGAGCGAATTTTGAAAGGAGAAAATTTTAATGAGCTCGCTAGTAAACATTCAGAAGATCCAAGCGCAAGATCAAATGGTGGCGAAATGGGCTTTGTAGGGCGTGGTGCTATGGTTCCCGAGTTCGAGGCTATGGGCTTTAAATTGCGAAAGGGTGAAATTTCCGAGCCCTTTAAATCACAATTTGGGTATCATATTATGCAATTGATTGACCGCAGAGGAAATGAATATAACTCACGCCATATTCTATTATTAGGTACGCCTTCGAAAGAAGATATAAAAAGAGCTGAAAACTTCTTGGATAGCTTGCGCAGAAAAATTATGAAGGATAGCCTCAAGTTTGAATATGCAGCCAAACAATTTTCTGACGATAAGAACACAAAAGGAAGAGGCGGATACATTACTGACCCTGATGGCGGGGTTCGTATTTCTATGCGCGACATTGACCCGGTAGTATATCTGGCGATTGACACCATGCAAGTTGGTCACATATCCAAAGCAATGGCTTATCGGACAGACGAAGGCAAAGAAGCAGCACGCATTATATATTTTAAGGCAAAAATACCACCCCATCAGGCCAATTTAAAAGACGATTGGCATCGAATTCAGTCGGCAGCTTTGGCTGAGAAAAAAGACAAGATAATTGGCAAATGGTTCAGTAAATCAAGGCAGGACGTATTTATCAACATAGACCCGGCTTACAAATCTTGTAAGATCTTGGATTAGTTTACCGCTGGTGGAGTAAATTTTTTCAGCCCCTGATAAACCACTATCTTTTCAACCGATAACTCCTAATCCATGGCACAACAGTTCAATAACGATGTAGAAGCGGCAGATGGCTTGGTGCAAGCCTATAAAACATTAAAAAATGAAATTGCCAAAGTAGTGGTGGGGCAAGATGAGGTTGTGCGATTGGTACTCACCAGTATTTTTTGTCACGGTCATTGCTTGTTGGTAGGTGTGCCCGGCCTGGCTAAGACCTTGTTAGTTCAGACCATTGCTACTTCTCTCGACTTACAATTCAAACGGATCCAATTCACCCCTGACTTAATGCCTTCTGATATTGTGGGTGCTGAAACAATGGATAAGGAAAGAAATTTTCAGTTTGTGAAAGGTCCTATCTTTGCCAATATCGTTTTGGCAGATGAGATCAACCGTACTCCGCCCAAAACACAAGCGGCTTTGTTGGAGTCTATGCAAGAATATGGAGTAACTATTGCCGGGAACAATTACATTTTGCCGAAACCGTTTTTCGTATTAGCTACGCAAAATCCAATTGAACAAGAAGGAACTTATCCTCTGCCTGAAGCGCAACTCGATCGGTTCATGTTCAATATCTTTCTGGATTACCCTACTTACCAACAAGAAGTGAGTATTGTAAAAAATACTACAGCTGATATAACACAACAAGTAAGTAAAATACTGACGGCCGAAGAAATCGTTGCTTATCAGCACCTGGTAAGAAGAGTACCAATTGCAGATAATGTTGTCGAATATGCTGTGAAGCTAACGCAGGCCAGCCGCCCGGGGAAAAATGGCTCCACAATTGCAAATGATTTTCTGGAATGGGGAGCAGGCCCGCGTGCCTCTCAGTATTTAGTTCTTGGTGCCAAGTGTAATGCATTGATTAACGGAAAATATTCTCCTGATATAGAAGATGTACAAGCAGTGGCAAAACCAGTACTTCGTCATCGCATCGTGCGCAACTTCAAAGCTGAAGCTGAAGGCATTTCCGTAGATACAATCATCGAGAAATTGATGGGGTAACTCTACCACAGCTCCGAATTATTTTATTCAGGGCACGCAACCCATTTTATTGCAGCTAAAATTCGTGAAGGTTCTTCTTTGTGGAACACAAAATGGATTGATTCTGAGCACCCACTCACATTTCCACAATTGTAAGATAGGATTATGAGCATCTTATCATCATATCCCTTCAATTTCACTTCTTGAATTGAGAGATTAATAATTAGCGCCTCATGTATACTTTTATCCAGATACGTAACCATTTTATCAGGCTTCCCTAAAAGCACAATAACATCATTCGAAGAAAATTTATTCTCGTTAATCTTGTTCCTTATTAACTCTATAAATTTCGGCTCATTCGATATTTCTTTCATTTCATTATTATTGATAGTCGCTGTGATTATTTATTAGGTGTTAAGTGTTTGACTTACCATGATAATTATAATCATATCAGCACTGGTGGATGTTCGGATCCCTCAATATAAGCGTTTTACTTCACGCCCACTCAAAATCCTCTGACCTGGGAAAATCCTGAAATACATTTTGAATAAAATCATTAGGCATGGCCAATTTTCTTTTTACCATATCAATCCAGGCACCATCCATATTGAGAATTGCATCCACAGTTCTGTCCTCTTTATACAAGTGGTGGCGGATACTCCAACGAGAAAAATCATTTGTTGCCCTGGTCACCACTAAATCAACAGTAATTCGATCTTCAAATTTAACTTCTCGTTTAAAAATTGCCTCTTCGCGAAACAAAATAGGTCCAATCCTCAACTCTTCAAATTTCTGATTGGTAAGGCCATGATCTGAGAAGCATGCAATACGGGTAGTAGCCCCATAATCATAATAGGCCGAATGACGAAGATGTCTGTTTTGGTCAATGTCAGACCAACGTACTTGAATTGGCACTTCAAATTTTTGCATAGTCTAATTGATTAGTTCACGAACCACAGCCAGCGACCTCACCTCACCAAAGTTATCCATGTGAGTAGAATAAAATCTAAGCAACACATCCAATAAACTTCTTCGTTGAGTTTGTGTCATTGCAATTGGTTTTTCATAATTCGTTATGAGCAATTGTTCTAAAATTTTTTGCTCCGGCTCATCGGCAACAAAAGGTGTTGCAATCTCACTGAGATTATAAGGACCAAAACCTAAATGCCTGCTAAGCTGAACCAAAAAAATTAAATGAAAATTTTCTACTTGCATAGGTTCGGTGTCCAAAACAATAAAAGCATCAAATAAAAAACCACAAAGTTCATGCGTATGCGTTTGCTCCTTTACTGATTTGTTAACGATTTCACATAAGAAAAGGGCAATTGTTGACTTTCTAAAATCCGTTGTAAGCGTTTGATAAGGGTGAAAACACTTTATCTCCTTAATTCGAAGAATAGGTGCGTTTTCTTTATGATACACTACCAAGTCAAGTAACGTGAGCGGTTGGTAGAGGGCAATCTTGCCCTTGCCCGATTTGCTTCTGGCTCCATTCACAATGTAGGTCTGTAATCCAAACAATTCTGTAAAAATGGAGACAATAATAGAAGTTTCTCCATAGCGAGTGAAGCGAAAAACAATTCCCCTGGTTTTATGAAGCACAGTTAATTTTTTCCTTTTTTCGAAATCCCAAAAAATGCACCGCGACTGCGCGCCTCGTACTGATCCTTCTCTCCCAGCATAACTTGCGTTTTGTTTTCATTCAAGCGAAACGAAAAGGAAGCCAGCTCACTGGTTTGTGCGCAAATCGCATGAACCTTTGTTACAAACTCTGCTACCGCTAATAGATTTGGCATCGGCCCAAACGGTTTACCTTTGTAATCCATATCCAACCCTGCCACAATCACCCGCTTACCACTATTGGCCAGCGTATTGCAAACCCACACAATGGAATCATCAAAAAACTGAGCCTCATCAATACCCACCACATCGCAATCTCCTGCCAAAAGCAAAATATCGTCAGCAAAATTAACCGGTGTTGAGCGAATCTCACGTTCATTGTGCGATACAATTTTTTTTTCATCGTAGCGCTTATCAATAGTAGGTTTAAAAATCTCAACCTTCTGCTTGGCAATCAAGGCCCGGTTTAAGCGCCTGATCAACTCTTCTGTCTTACCGGAAAACATGCAACCGCAGATCACTTCAATCCAACCGTTTTTTTCCTCGCGGCTGTTCCTGCCAATGTGGGGCTCAATAAACATATTGCAAGGTAAATTAATTTTTCTTGTCGCGTTGCAGTCCCAATCCCTCGAGACCATAGGATTCTTTCAGCACCTTCTCCCGATAGCTATCAGATAGCTATCGGGAGAAGGCAGGGCTATCCATTCCAAGTCCTCACCCAACCGCACTAACCCTATGCTTCGTTGCGGGCTTTCCATTTCTATCCCTGGCCGCGTTCTTTCAAACTATCCATCAACTCCACAGATTGAAGTTGTTAACAAGGATCCCTTGTAGCCAGCCTTACATCCAACGCTTTTAGCGTAGGCGTGCAATTACTATCTTTACCTCATAAGTAAACAATCGTCAATCAAAAAAACATGGACGAAAAAATTAGTCAAAAAGAGGTAGAGCAATACAGCGAAGCGTATGCCAATCGGTTGGCCGATCCGTTTTTCAATAAAAAGGAAAAAATATCAGGCTCCGAAATACTTTCCCTTTGCGAAATAAAACAGGTGAATCTATTTGTTGTGCGTGAGCTTAGACATCTTTGGAAGCTTGAGATAGGGAAATTAAAAAGTCACTATTTCGATTATCATTCAAAAGAAGTAAAAGAAGCACTGGAACAAATGCAAAATGTTTTGTCCAATCAGATTTCAATCGAAAAAAATGATTTTCTACCGCTCCTCAAAACGGCCATAAGCAGAACCATCAATCTCATCTTGGCTCCCTACGATTTTTATTCAGACACCCTTGATCGGCACGGCAAGGGATACATTAAGGCAGAATCCTTAAAAGATGAAGTCAAATATCTAAAAATTAATCAAGCCCCCTTAGAAAAATTGGTGCTTAAATTAGAAGAAAAAAATGCGGAATTAATAACAGGCAATGAGGCTTTCGGAATGCTTGACCACATTTTGGAAGAAGTCAACTTTACACCCGAAGACATAGATTCATACATTTCAAAATTCTCTCAACTCTTGCCACTAGACTTAGCCAACTTCTACGAACAAAAAGCAAAAATACAAGAAGTGAAGCCCGTTGATGTAAAAAGGCCTGAGCAGGCTACTATTTTTTCGGAAGCCACAAAGGATACGCGAACTACACTAGCCGAAAATCTCGCTAAGCAACAATCCTCTCAGCTTAAAGAAAGCTTAACAATCAACCAAAAATTCATGTTCACCAAAATCCTTTTCCGTGGTGACTTTGAAATTTTCACAGATGCAATTGAGTATCTTGATACATTAGATTCATTACCAAGAGTTCTCGCGTATTTAGGTGACTCTTACCCTGAATGGAACAGGGAAAGCGAAGAATACGAAGAATTTATCGAAGTCCTTACCAAACGATTTTCTTAAACACCCCGCTGAAGCACCTGACTCCTATGGGCGTCTAGCTTTAGCAAGATAAAAAGTAAAATAGTAAAGCCCCAAAGGGAAGAACCTCCATAGCTAAAGAAAGGAAGCGGAATTCCTACTACAGGAAATAATCCTACCGTCATGCCAATGTTAATGGCAAAGTGAAAAAATAAAATGCAAGCTACACTGTAACCATAGGATCGCGCAAAGCGACTCTTTTGCCGCTCGGCCAAAAAAGAAACTCGTAGTAAGAGTGCACCAAAAAACCCGATCACTGCCAAACTGCCAAGCCATCCAAACTCTTCTCCGATCGTACAAAAAATAAAATCCGTACTCTGTTTAGGCACAAAATCAAATTTTGTCTGTGTTCCTTTTAAAAAACCCTTTCCGAAAAATCCACCGCTTCCAATTGCAATTTTTGATTGGGTCACATTCCATCCAACCCCCAAGGGATCAATATCAGGATTAATCAAAACCTTAACCCTGTTCTGCTGATGAGGCTTCAGCACATCGTTGACGATATAATCAACGCTTTCAATTACTCCACTGATTAGCAGCGCTCCAACAGTAAGGATGGCGAATCTTTTAAGTTTCTTTTTACCTATCGCAATCACAACGACTAATATCACCGCAATAGAACCGTGCAAATAAATTTGGTTGGGTACCATCAGCGTAAGAATAAAAATAGTGGCCGCGCAAATTCCCACAATCAATAGGAATGGAGACATACCTTCGCGATAAAAAACCAACACGAAAGAAGTAAACACCAAAGCCGTGCCTGTATCTTTTTGCAATTGAATTAAAATAATTGGAAAGCCAATCAACGCAAATAAAATCGCTTGACTCCGGAGATTATCCATTTTAAAACCAACCGAACCAATGAACTTGGCTACGGCCAGAGCGGTAATGAACTTGGCAAACTCTGAGGGTTGGACACCAAAAGATCCAATGCCGATCCATGCTTTGTTACCCCCAACTTCTTTTCCAATGAAAGGCACTAAAAAAAGAAGTAACAAAATTAGGCCGTAAAATAGGTAAGCAAATGTTTCGTAGAAACGCACATCGATAATGTTGATGGCAACAACAATTACTATAGCCGCGGCAATAAACATTAATTGTCTGCCTGAACTAAGAGATAAGTCCCAAATGGTTTGGTTTGCTGATTCGTCATAGATAGCGGCAAAAATATTCAGCCATCCTAACGTTACCAGAGCCATGAATAAAAAAATGGTTGGCCAATCTAAATTGCTAGATATGTCATCGTCTCGCCTCATTGCAAAAATTTACCTGCTAAAACATACTCCTCTATATAAGGGCGTTTGGTTTGACCATACAAATATTTTTCTATCATTAAGCTGGCAATGGCTGCCGCCACTCCGGCACCTTGTCCGGAATCTTCAACATAAACCGATACGGCAATTTTTGGATTATCTCGTGGAGCAAAAGCGATAAATACGGAGTGAGCGGGAAGAGGATCATTTTGCACGGTGCCTGTCTTTCCACATACAATCACATCAGCAAGCTTAGCTCGATATTGACCTGTCCCCGATTCAACAACCTGCTGCATGGCATCCACCGCAATCTTAAAATACGAAGAATCGATAGTCGTGTAATGTCTCTCCAAATATTGAGGCAAAGGTTTTTTATCTTTTCCTATGGCCCTTACAATATGTGGAATATAATAATAGCCCCGGTTGGCAATAGTAGCCGCAAAGTTTGCCATCTGCAAAGGCACCACTAAATTTTCACCTTCTCCAATCGCGATAGAATAAATATTTGAAAACTTCCAAGGACGATTGTTGTAGGCCCGATCGTAATATGCGGGGGTGGGAATCAGGCCGCCCTTTTCATTGGGCAAATCAATGCCCAACTGATTTCCAAAACCAAAACTATTAATATGCTTACTCCATTCAGCCAATCCGATTCGGGTATCTTCATAAGGTGAATTCGAAATATTTTTATTAAGCATTTTACGAAGAACTCCCAAAAAATAAGGATTACAAGAATTGGCAATGGCTCCTCTTAAATCTAGGTTATCATGACCGGCATGACAACCAATTAATGATTTGTCGCAGTGAAATCTGGTTTCAGGAGTAATCACTTTCTCTTGCAAGGCCGTCATTGCCTGGGCTATTTTAAAAATAGATCCAGGACGGTACTGAGCCATTAAAGGTCTGTTAAATAATGGCTTCAAAGAATCATTGCTGATAACCAAAAAATTAGAGCTATAATCTTTCCCTGTCAGTAGCATTGGGTCATAAGATGGTCCTGAAACCAAGGACAATACTTCTCCTGATGATGGCTCGATAACTGCAATGCTTCCTGCTTTTCCTTTCATCAACATCTCGCCATATTGTTGTAAGTCAAGATCAATGCCCGTCACTAAATCTTGACCCGGCACAGAAAGCGTATCAAAGGCACCATTCTTAAAAGAACCTTTTTCAATTCCCTTTACATTTCTCAACTTAAATCGAATGCCCCGTTTGCCTCTTAATTGTTCTTCATAAAATGATTCAATACCACTTTGCCCAACATAATCACCTTGTCTATAAATTCTTGATTGATCACCGGCAAGTTTACTTTTGCTTATCTCGCTGACATAACCAAGCAAGTTGGCCAGAGCATTGGTTGTATAAGCACGGGAAGTTCTGGCTTCAATATAGAAACCCTGAAATTCATCCAAATGATCTTGTACTTTGGCAAAATCAACATTGGATAGCTGATCAATAAAAAGCGTTGGCTTAACAGGCGAAAACTCTTTACGCTTTTTCATCTCTTTGAATCGCTTGCGGAGGTCCTCAATAGAAAGCTCAAAGATTTTACAAAACTTAGCAGAATCAAATTTCTTTACTTCCTTTAAAATTACTTCCAGACTGTATTCTGGAGTATTATAAACAATCAGTTTTCCTTTGCGGTCAGAAATTAACCCGCGAAAAGGATACTCCACTTGTGGCAGAATAGCATTGCTATCGGCCAGATCAGCATATCGGCTATCCAGCACTTGAATAAAAAATAATTTAATAAGGAAGATGATCGCCACCAACACAAATACAACCTGTAATATTTCGCGCCTCCCTTCGTTCATGTTCTTCTTCTATCGAGTGAAAGGTATTGCAAAATCAACATTACTGTTATTGTAAAGATTAAACTGGTCACCACTTTTAGCATGGTATACCAGAACAAGGAAAAATCTGAAGCCTCTACAAAAAAAATTACAATATGATGAATAAAAAGTAATGGGATTGTGTAAACAAGAAACCATTGCAGCCCATTGCTTGCCAAGGTAGGACTTGCTCCAGAATCATAGCCTCCCTGAGGAGTAATGGTTGTCAACCAGTAATTTCTGACATACGAAACCAAAACCAAAGCTAGGGCATGCAGGCCAAGGCTATCATAAAAAACATCAATCGTAAAGCCTGCAATAAATCCGATCAGCAGAAGTAAGAGGGAATTAGTTTCTACCGGTAACAGCAAAATAAAAATCACATA
The DNA here is from genome assembly GCA_043757225.1 of Cytophagales bacterium. GTDB lineage: Bacteria > Bacteroidota > Bacteroidia > Cytophagales > Cyclobacteriaceae > ELB16-189. The sequence continues at coordinate 24,372 of JAYVPS010000307.1, forward strand.
CAAAAAACAAAATGCCGTATTGAACAAAACTAAATTCTTAAACAGAAGCACCTGTACCAGTACATAAACAAAAAAAGAAATGAATGTTAAAATAGCTCCTCGTGTCATTTTGGCTCTCCAATGGTACTATGTTCCACTAAATCTTTTTCTTTTTTCAAATTGCTTTTAACAATCTCTACAAACGAGAGTTTACCAAAATCTTGTGATAACTCCACTTTAATTGTATAAAACTGACCTTCTTCACTAAGTTGATGGCTTTTGATCACACCTATTAATATTCCCTCAGGAAAAATCGCATTATAACCCGAAGTAACAACTGTATCGCCTACAACCGGTACTACATGTCGGGGAATATATTTTAAGTCAATAAAACGAGGATCGATGCCATCCCATTGCACCGTTCCAAAATGTCCTGTGCGCTTAATCTTGCTTGAAACCTGGTCGTCAATATTCAGCAACGAAATTAGAACTGAAAAATGATCAGAAACTGATTTTACTTTTCCAACAACTCCAAATTCGCTTATCGCTGCCATGCCTGGTTCCAAGCCATTGGCCTTCCCTTTATCGATAGTGATAAAATTTTTATAATAGCGAGTTGAGTTGTTGATTACTTTGGCGCTCACATAATCAAAACGGTTGATGATGGCTGTATCCTTGATCGAACCCAAATCAAGAGCATTAAGAATCTGATCTAGTTGATCTAGTTTTTTGAGGAGTTTTGAATTCTCATTCGCCAATCTAACGTTGATATCGCGAAGAGAAAAATATTCACGAATATTTTGTGAAGTGCTGATAATTGAAGCCGACATCCTGTTAGAGGTATTGAAATATTTTGTACTTTGGTATTGATTGTTCTCAACCACCAACCAAACGCAAAATAATTCTAACAATAAGAAAGTGAAAAAAGCCCTATACTCGAGAATGAATTTAAGGAGGCGTTCCATTCATTAGGTCATCAGCACTTTTCTGTAGTGGTTTAAGTTTTTGAGCGCAACCCCCGTGCCGCGCACAACCGCACGAAGCGGATCTTCGGCCACATGAATAGGAAGCTTTGTCTTTAGCGATAATCTTTTATCCAATCCTCGCAACATAGCACCTCCTCCTGTAAGGTAAATGCCCTGCTCATAAATATCGGCCGATAATTCGGGAGGAGAAAGCTCTAAGGCTTTCAATACAGCTTCTTCCAATTTAGAAATTGACTTATCTAATGCGAAGGCAACTTCTGAATAAGAAATTTTTATTGTTTTAGGGATCCCTGTCATTAAATCGCGCCCGCGAATTTCATAATCATCGGGACCATCATCTAATTCTGTCAACGCAGAGCCTACTTCAATTTTTACACGTTCGGCAGACCGTTCGCCAATCAGCAGATTGTGCTGCCTACGCATGTAATCCAAAATATCGCGGTTGAAGGTATCTCCTGCTATGCGGATTGATTGGTCACAGACAATTCCCGAAAGGGCTATCACAGCAATGTCGGTAGTTCCACCGCCTATGTCTACAATCATGTTCCCGATTGGCGCTTCAATATCTATGCCGATGCCGATGGCAGCTGCAATCGGCTCATGAATCATATATACTTCCTTAGCGTTGGCATGTTCGGCTGAGTCTCGTACCGCCCGTTTCTCTACTTCTGTGATGGCCGAAGGAATACAAATTACCATTCGAAGGGACGGTGGAAATAATCTCCGACCTGTGTCGATCAACTTGATCATACCGCGTATCATCATTTCAGCAGCATGGAAATCAGCTATCACTCCTTCCTTCAAAGGCCGAATAGTCTTGATGTTGTCGTGAGTCTTTTCGTGCATTTGCATGGCCTCGCGCCCAATGGCCAATACTTTGTTTGTGTTTTTGTCGATAGCGATAATACTTGGTTCATCAACTACCACCTTATCTTTATGTATGATCAGCGTATTCGCTGTGCCAAGGTCAATGGCGATGTCTTGAGTAAAAAAGTCGAATAGTCTCATTCTTTTATTTAATGCTTATTGTTCTTGATAATCTCTTAAAGCTAAGAAGTTCAATCTCTGTAATGAAGGAAAAGTGAAGAGTTTGCTCACTTAACAGATCAGCCGCATTTCGATGCCCTCCAATTAAATAGATAATAACATTAGTATCAACGAATACGTTTTTTCCACCCATCCCTAAGTTGTTTTTGCATCACCAAGGCGTCTTCGTCAATTTTAACTTTACCCAGAAACTTGTAGGCTTTAAATCCTCTTTGCTCAGGCAAGCTTTTTAGCTTCTTCACAATAGCTTTTTTTGAATCTCCTTTATTGATAGTTATAACCATAACTTCCCTTTCACCAAAGATACTAATCTTAATGTTTAAAATGCCTAACCCCTGTAAACACCATGGCCATACCATGTTGATCACAAAAGTTGATAGAGTCTTGGTCTTTGATTGACCCCCCGGGCTGAATAACTGCCCTGATACCGTGCTGATGCGCAATCTCTACACAATCAGGAAAAGGAAAGAAAGCATCTGAAGCCATTGCTGCTCCTTTTAGGTCGAACCCAAAGACAGCGGCTTTTTCAATGGCTTGGAGCAAAGCATCTACTCGGCTAGTCTGGCCGACCCCGCTTGAAAGCATTTGACCATCCACCGCCAAAATTATTGTGTTCGATTTGGTATGCTTACAAATCTTGCTGGCGAATAATAAAGCATTAACCTCAGCAGAAGTGGGCGTCACCTTGGTTACTGTTTTTAAATCTTCCTTTGAATCGGTTTTAAAGTCGACATCCTGTTCTAAAACTCCATGCAAAAGACTCTTGAATTGTTTCGTTGCCTTCAAGGAATAGTTTTGCTTCAGGATCATTCGGTTTTTCTTGGTCTTCAAGAGCTCCAAGGCTGCTGAATCATAGTTGGGAGCAATTAAAATTTCAAAAAATAATTTGTTTATTTCTTCTGCTGCTGCTAAATCAATTGGTTGATTCGTGGCCAGCACTCCGCCAAAAGCCGAAACAGTATCTGCTTGAAATGCCTTGAGATAAGCCTCCTTCACCGAAACTCCTATCGCAACACCACACGCATTGGTATGTTTGACGATAACAAATGCCTTGTCTCCGGCAAACTCCTGTACCAAGTTTATGGCAGCATCCACATCTACCAAATTATTATACGATAGATCTTTGCCATTGAGTTTCGCAAACAAATTTTCTAAGTCGCCAAAGAAAACACCCTTCTGATGCGGATTCTCGCCATAGCGCAAGACCTGACTATTCTGAAAACTGCTTTTGAAACTCGGAATCTGCTGTTCTTGATTGAAATAAGAAAAAATTGCCGAATCGTAGTGAGAAGTAATATCAAATGCCAAGGCAGCAAAACGTTTCCTGTCGATCAGGTCTGTGACTCCGCTTTTGTTTTGTAGCAACTCCAATAGCTCTTTATATTGACTGCGAGAAGAGACAATTAATACATCGTTAAAATTTTTTGCTGCCGCTCGAATCAGGGAAATCCCACCGATATCAATCTTCTCAACAGTGTCCTCTTCGCTTGCGCCTTTCGCCACCGTCTCTTCAAAAGGATATAAATCAACAATTACCAAGTCAATGGGGTCGATTTTAAACTCAACAGCCTGCTTCACATCTGTTGGCTCATCCCTTCTGTATAGGATTCCGCCAAAAATAGCGGGGTGCAATGTTTTTACACGGCCACCGAAAATAGATGGGTAAGTAGTAAGTTTTTCAACTGGCGTAACGCGATAGCCAAGTTTTTCAATAAATTCTTGAGTGCCACCCGTTGAAACAAACTCAACTCCTTGCTTGCCGAGAAAATGAATAATAGGTTCTAAATTGTCTTTATAAAAAACGGAAATTAAAGCACGGGCTATTTTTTGCGACATAACATTGGATGATTTGAAATCTTGATGATTTGAAAATAGGTGAAACTTACAATTGATATGATTATCTGATGGGTCATCTTCAAATTATCAAACCAAGCAATTGCCAAATTAGCTCAGCCCATGAAGCGAATCCCTTTCCTCAAAAGCTTCCGCTTCAATTGAAAAGTCATCGGCATCTAAGTAAGCAGGGAAGCGATCGCGATATGCCTGCAATGCATTTGAACTCAACTCAAGAGTTTTAATGGACTCAATTCCTTCCACGGTAAAGATAGAATCGCCCTTCGGACCAATGATGGAGGATTGCCCATTGTATTCAATTCCATTTCCATCAATCCCAACTCTATTAACACCAACGGTGTAGCTAAGATTCTCAATAGAGCGTGCTCTCAGTAAAGTTTCCCAAGCAGAGGATCTAACCATCGGCCAATTGGCTACATAAATCAATAGATCGTACGATAATTTTTTAAGAGAAGGGTTCCAACGGTTGCGGCTCCACACTGGGAAGCGAAGATCATAACAAATCAACGGACAAATTCTCCAGCCTTTCCAATGGCCAATCAACAAACTTTCACCTTGCGAATAAATATGTTGCTCTTCGGCCATGCGAAAAAGGTGCCTTTTATCGTAGGTCTTAAAATTTCCACCCGGTTCCATCCATAACAATCGGTTATAAAAGCGGTCATGAACATTGGAAATGAAGCTGCCCAGAATCAACGCCCCGGTTTGATCGGCCATTTGCTTCATCCATTTAAAGGTGCGCATATTGGTATGTTCGGCCAGTTTGTTGGCCTTCATGGTAAAGCCGGTGGTAAACATTTCCGGCAGCACAATTACATCGGTAGATTGACCTATTTGCCAAATTTTTTCCTCAAACATGGCCAAATTGGCACCAATATCCTCCCAGTGGAGGTCTGATTGAATAAGTGTGATTTTTAAGTCCTGCATAGTGGCCGCGAAACGGAGTGCAAAGAAAACAATCCGAAGGGTAAATCCCTAAAGAAGAATGCCCGAAAGAAAAAAATAGAAACCAATTTCTTTCTCATTCCTAAAAAATCCTTGGGGTTATACTCCCACAGCTCATTTAGCAACCCCTCGGTAGAGCTACGACCCAATACTATGTAGCCTTTTGCCCTTATTGAAAAAGATGAGCAAGCGAACCTAGCCGATCCAGGAAAATCACTTAATTTTTTAATAGCTCCCGAAGAAAAAGTTCTTTTTCATCGGGATTTGTAAATTTCTTCGCAAGAAGAACTTATAACTATATTAAGTCCAGACATCCAATGTCTTAATCTTAAAAGCTCAAACTTCATTTACTCAGTTGAATTTTTCAAAAAATCATTGAGCGGTTTAAGGGACTTACAGCATTCCGCTACTTTCTTAATAAATTTCTTATCAGCCACCTCTTTATCAGTAAAATGATGCGACACAATAAAACTTTTGTGCTTAAGCCAATCTAATTGGGGATGATCTTTAGGGTAAGTCTTGGGGGCTGTTTTCAGCTTATCAAAATCGTCCAGCCCTTTCGGGAAAGTTTTTTTAAACTTCTTATCAGAAAGAATTTTACCAAAGCCGGTAGAATTGTAATCAATTTCTTGTCTGATCTTGGAAAGCTTCTCAACATCAGGCATATAAAAGCCACCTGCCAAAAAGCTTTGGTTGTTAGGCTGAAGGTGAATGTAATAACCGGGCTCCTGCATCATTTTACCCCCGGCTGAAAAACCAGCACCCATATTTATTTTGTAGGGGCTTTTGTCTTTGCTAAACCGCACATCACGATAAATACGAAAACCCAATTTTCTCGGGTTCAAGCCAACGAGACTTTCATCAAACATTATTAGCTCTTTATGCAGTGATTCAAGAAAATCATCAAACTCAGCTTTTACTTTCAAATAACTTGGTTTGTTTTTTTCAAACCATTCGCGGTTATTATTTTTCGCAATTGCTTTTAGAAATTTGAGGATAGGATCAAGATTTGTTATCATACTAATTATTAGTTTTTATAAAGCTTCTAAGATACTTTCTAACCCAATTCCTCGCGAAGCTTTAATTAAAATCGTTGCGTTATTAATAGGGCTCTCTATTAGTTCTTCAACCAATAATTCCTTTGTTTCGAAATACTTCGACTTGGGGAATTCCTCATTTGCATATCTTGAAAGCTTGCCACACAAATAAACCAGGTTAAAATTTTTCTCTCTCAACAACTTACCTAAATTTTTATGCTCCGTTTTGGCCTCCTCCTCTAACTCAAACATATCCCCCAAAATAGCGACCTTATTTTCAGCCTTCATATTGGCCAAATTTTCGATAGCTGCTTGCATTGAACTTGGGTTGGCATTATAAGCATCCAAAATAATCGTGTTTGACCCTTTCTTCACCATTTGCGAACGCATATTTCCGGGCATATATTCGGTGATAGCCTGATTCGCCCTCACCGGTGGTACTCCAAAAAATTTACCGATACAAAGCGCCACCGCAATATTTTCGAAATTATAACCGCCAATAATTTGCGTTGAAATCATTTCCCCAATTTCAGATTTGATTTTAACAAACGGGTCAGCGCTTATCAACTCACAACGATAATAATCTCCTTTGGCAGGATAGAACAAGGGCTCTTTAAATCGCTTTGCCATGTTGGCCAAAATTGGATTTTGGGAATTAATAAAAACCTGTCCGTTATTAGTAATTAGATATTGATACAATTCTGATTTTCCGCGAATGATATTTTCAACTCCACCAAAAGTGCCAATGTGTGCTTTACCAATGTTGGTAATAAATCCGTGTGTTGGCTTAGAAATGGCGCAAAGGCCGGCAATTTCCCCAACATGATTTGCGCCCATCTCAATCACCGCTATTTCAATTGTGGCGTCTATCGATAAAACAGAAAGCGGCACTCCAATGTGATTGTTTAAGTTTCCTTTCGTTGCAAAGGTTTTATATTTTTTGATCAACACCGCACTCAACAATTCTTTGGTTGTCGTTTTTCCATTCGATCCCGTAAGGCCAATAACTGGAATTTTTAATTGATCCCGATGATAACTCGCTAATTGTTGCAAGGCTGTAAGGGCATCTGCCACTAAAATAGTGCGGTCACTTTTAACGTAGGTTGCGTCATCCACCACAGCATAGCTGGCTCCTTTTTGCAATGCCTCACTAGCAAATTCATTGGCATTGAATGAAGGCCCCTTTAATGCAAAGAAAATACAGCCTTGGGCAATCTGCCGCGTGTCGGTGCACACCTGGGCACTTTTCAAATACAGTTTATAGAGATCAGGAATGTCCATTCGCAATAAAATTCCCTAAAGCTAAAAAATCAATTTATCTTGTGCGCATATAACAGATGTGAGTTTTTCATCGTTTATAACTTTTCAATTAAATATGCTACGGCTTCCGGCAACTATTCTGCTTCTCCTTGTTTTCTCTTTCGTAGAAGCGCAGTTTACTTTTACCCTTGACCAAAGTATTCCTGTTGAAGCCAACGGCAAAAGCCTAGTAATGCCTTGGGCTGGCGGCCTTAATGCAGCCCAATTTAATACCATAGATTTAAACGGAGACGGCAAACAAGATTTGGTAACCTTCGATCGAACCGCGAACAAAATCCTACCCTACCTTAACCAAAACAACCAATATATTTATGCTCCTGCTTACGAATCGCTTTTCCCTGAAGGAATAAACCAATGGTTGCTCCTGCGTGATTTTAATTGTGATGGCAAAAAAGATATTTTCACGAGCGATCCTTTTGGAATGACGGCTTATGTAAACGTAACCAAACCAGGACAAAAATTAGCCTGGCGCCCTTTTCGTTCAGGCCTTCCCATCCTTACCATTGGCATTAGTGGAAACCCAACGAACATTAAAATTAACGCTAGTGATATACCTGCCATTGACGATATTGATGGCGATGGGGATTTGGATATTCTCAGCGTTTATTTCGTGGGCGGCCCTCTTGAATTTAACCGAAATACAGGAAGCTGCGATTCCATGCGATTCGAGAAAGTAAAAGACGGATCGGGGAGCGCTCTTGCATGGGGAAATTTCAAAGAGTGTGAATGTTCTAAGTTCGCGTTTGGCGGCAAAGAATGCCCTCCGGGCGGGGGAAGAACTCAGCACACAGGCGGTAAAGCAATCCTTACATTGGATATTAATGGTGACGGTGCCAAAGATCTTTTCTTTACAGAAGAAAGTTGCACTAATTTATTCTTACTGCCCAATCAGGGTACCAAAGACCAAGCCCTGATGAATAGCTCGTCAATTTTTTCGTCAACTAATCCGGTAGTAATGCCCTATTATCCTTCGGCCTTTTCCGAAGATGTTGACTTCGATGGTCTGCCCGATATTGTGGTATCTCCCAATATTAGTTTTCGCACAACCTCCGAAGGCGATTTTAAGAATTCAGTTTATCTTTTTAAAAATTCCGGTTCTGCCCAAAATCCTCAGTTCACTTTTATAAAGCGAAATTTTTTGCAAAGTGATATGATTGATGTGGGTGACAATTCCATTCCGGCATTTTTTGACTCAGATGGAGATGGTGATCTGGATATGTTTATAAGTAACTACACCCGTCCATTTCTTTCTGCCCAAATTAATTTTTTTGAGAACGTGGGCACCAGTACTTCCCCTTCTTATAAACTAGTCACAGAAGATTATTTTTCTCTCTCCACCTTGAACTACTTTAACATTAAACTCCAGTTTGCCGATGTAAACGGGGATAGTAAGGTTGATTTAGCCTTTACTGCAACCACGAATCGGAACAATACTACTTCAGAACTTTTCTATCTTACCAATAGCTCCTACAATAAGTTTGTAGTCACAGACCCTGCGGTAAAAAGTACAGATTTTGTCATTGGCCTAAGCGAAAATCTTTTGTTGTTCGATGTGAATCAAGATGGGTTTCAGGATATCTTGGTAGGTACAAATACCGGAGCACTCGAATATTGGAAAAATCAAGGAGCTATGAGCTTCCCTTCCTATCAGCTCGTTAAATCAGACTTTCTTGGGCTGGGCAACAGCACTGATCGTCAAAATTTGTCGATGGCTGCTGCTGATTTGGATGCGGATGGCAAGGCCGATTTAATTGTTGGCGATCAGCATGGTGCTCTTTCGCTATATGGCGATTTTCGTTCCCAAAACCAGGCCATTGATCCGGTCAAAGAAATAATTTTTAATGACCTAACGGCTGCCTACGAATCCAAAAACTTAGGTGGCAATGTATGGCCAACGGTAGCAAATCTTTTCAACAGTGACAGGCCTCACATTGTAGTTGGAAATACGTTAGGTGGATTATTTGTACTAAAAAATAATGATGGCAACGAACTTCCAGCTGAACCATCTATTACGCTTTATCCTAACCCGGTTTTTCCGGATAAAGACCAATTGATCAACATTCGAAGCGACCGAGATGTATTGGTTCAATTCTATAATCTATTAGGTCAGAAAATGTCTGAGTCCTATTTCATCCCGGGTCACCAGGCTTACCAAATCAATGTGACCAACTTGCCTAAAGCAATGTACATCGCACGATTTTCGTGGAAGGGAAAACCCTATGCAAAAAGATTTGTGGTTCAGTGAGCAAGTCTCTTTTAATTTCTAAATAGGCCTATCCAACCGGGCATAGCTCGGTAATATTGTTTCATCTTTGTGTTCGAAAAAAATTTAATTACATGCAACCAGTAGCTTTCATTTTTGATATGGATGGAGTGATCATCGACAGCAACCCGTCCATAAAATTGCCCTTCACAGGTTTTGCGAAAAATATGGCTACCAGTTAAGCGAAGACGAACTTCGCAACAAAATTTATGGACGTACCAATAAGCAGTGGATTACTAATTTGTTTGGAAGAAAATTAGGGGAGGCGGAATTGCACCAATTTGCCGAAGAAAAAGAAGGGTTGTTTCGTGAGCTATATAAAAACGACATCAAAGCTGTAGCTGGATTAAAGGCTTTTTTAGATAAGTTGGATGAATACCAGCTTTCGCGGGCTATTGGCACCTCTGCCCCGCGCAGCAATGTAGATTTTGTGATGTCCAAAACTAATTTGGCCAACTATTTTCCAACAATCCTAGACGATTCTTTTGTAGAGCATGGCAAGCCGCACCCGGAAATTTATTTAAAGTGCGCTGCTGCCCTCGGTTTTGCGCCAGAAAATTGTATTGTCTTTGAAGACTCACTATCGGGAGTAGCTTCAGCAAGGGCAGCCGGGGCAAAAGTAGTGGCAGTAGCAACCACCCATTCTTTTGAAGAATTGAAAGAAACAGATTTTGTAATAACAGATTTTACTGACCTCGACCCGATAAAGTTAGTTAATAGGATTTTCAACTTGCAGGGAGTTACTCCTTAAAATAAAATATTAAGCAACACGACACATCCGGCTGGGGGTAAGACTTTGATGGCTATCGAAAATTTTAGCCCGAAATGGCGCGGACTCTGGATGGCCTGTCCAAAAACGCGAACTCCAGAACAAAGGTGAGCCACTACTATGCTCGCACATTGTGCTGAATTGGTATGTTTTGGCATATTTAGGTCAAGCGCTGAATAGTTTTGGTTAATTTTCGATGACCCTTGGATAATTGGGTGGCATTTTCCGATATTTGCAATCCCTTTTTGAAAAGGGCTAAATCAATCAAATTTATGGCAAGGGTTTGTCAACTTACAGGAAAGAGGCCGCAGTCGGGGAACAGAGTTTCTCACGCTAACAACAAAACGAAACGCAAGTTTTACCCAAATCTTCAGACCAAAAGGTTTTTTGTGCCTGAAGAAGATAAGTGGATTACTTTGAAAGTTTCTACAAAGGCTATCAAAACAATCAATTTAAGGGGTATTTCAGCAGTAATAAAAGAGTCTAAGGAAAAGGGTCTTTTCATTGCTTAACAATTTAAAATTCCATTACAATGGCAAGGAATAAAAACAGAATTCAGGTAATTTTAGAATGTACAGAGCACAAAGCTAGCGGCATGCCTGGTATGAGCCGTCACATTACCACCAAGAATCGTAAGAACACTACGGAGCGCATTGAACTGAAAAAGTACAATCCGATCTTGAAAAAACAGACTCTCCACAAAGAAATTAAATAATCATGGCAAAGAAAGTTGTTGCAACGCTTAAGAAAACAGACGGAAAAAACTACGCAAAAGTGATCCGCGCGGTAAGGTCTGAAAAGACAGGTTCCTACGTTTTCAAATCAGAGATTGTAGTTACCGACTTGGTAAAAGAATCATTGGCCAAAAAATAACTGGCTAAGACAAATTATCTAAAAGTCCCCTTGAGGGACTTTTTTGTTTACACTAATCAATTCCTTTATGTCCATTTTTTCCAACCTGTTCTCGAAAGAAAAGAAGGAATCACTCAACCAAGGCCTACAGAAATCAAAAGAAAGTTTCTTTGGAAAGCTAGGCCGAGTTATCGCAGGCAAGTCTTCAGTAGATGAAGAAGTGCTTGATAGCCTAGAAGAGGCGCTCATTTCTTCAGATGTGGGTGTTGACACTACACTAAAAATTATACAGCGGATCCAAGCCCGCGTGGCTAAAGACAAATATTTGGGTACAGAGGAACTAGATCGAATCTTAAAAGAAGAAGTGGCCTCGTTGTTATCTGAAAACAATTTTGACGAACAAGGTGATTTTGAAATACCCTCTAATGCAAAGCCCTATGTGCTAATGGTGGTAGGAGTAAATGGGGTTGGAAAAACAACTACCATTGGAAAACTCTCTTCACAATTCAAGAAAAAAGGCAAGTCAGTTGTATTAGGTGCTGCCGATACTTTTCGCGCAGCAGCGGTTGAGCAACTTAAATTATGGGGCGAACGTGTAGGCGTGCCTGTGGTGTCCAAAGGCATGAACACAGATCCATCAGCGGTGGCTTTTGAAGCTGTACAAAAAGGGGTTGAGTTAGGTGCTGATGTCATTATTATTGACACCGCTGGTCGCCTGCATACTAAAGTTAATTTGATGCAAGAGCTATCTAAGATCAAGCGCGTCATCCAAAAAGTAATCCCCGATGCGCCACATGATGTAATGCTGGTGCTGGATGGAAGTACCGGGCAAAACGCAGTGGTACAAGCAAGAGAGTTTACCAAAGTCACGGATGTTACTTGCCTTACCATTACCAAACTTGATGGCACCGCCAAAGGGGGTGTTGTCATTGGCATCTCTGATGAGTTTAAAATACCTGTGCGTTATATCGGTGTGGGCGAAAAAGTAGATGACCTACAGACTTTTAACAAAAAGGAATTTGTTGATTCGCTCTTTAAGAAAAGTTAGTTTTTCGCTTTTCGCTGAGGCTTCTTCCATCCAAACCGCCAAAATAGCTGGTAGTTAAATCCATAGTACGGAGTCATTGGTACAATGCCATAACCAGGCATGTCATAGGAAGAAAAATTGGTTGCTCCAGTAACAGAGGGAGCAAATTTGAGCCGCGCTGTATAGCCCATCCAAAAGGCCTTGTAGATCTTTACCCGTAAGCCTGTAGTTATTTCAAGCCAATGACCATTGACCGTGCCATTTGTGAATTCTGCTTTGTACTGACCATAGGCGGGAGAAGAATAATATTTGCTGTTATGATATTGAACTGCTTCCGAAAAGGAAGACATACCATAGCGAAAGCCGAAGAAAAACATATTCTTGTCCGGATCCTTTAATAGAAAATTAACATCAGCCCCCACGCGCAAATAGTTGCCGTCATTTTGATAATTTCCCCTAGAAATAAGTGTGTCACTATTAGCAACTATTTGATTAGTGGCCCAATGTCCATAATCAACCGTAAAATAGTAGCGCGAGAAATCGGTATCAAGATTTACTTCCCAGCCCTTAAATGAATGATCCTGCCCTCTTATTAGTGAAATAACATCCGTGCCAACACGAAGGCCGGTTGGCAAAAATTTATTCTTGACCGTATCTACTTTGATTTTCTTACTTACCTTATCTTGGCCATAAGTAGTTAGGCCCAAAAAAGCCGCTATCAAAATGCTAAAAAAATACTTGCACATTGGTAGCACCTTTTAAAAGTTGCGTGTTGATGGTTTTGTAATTCTTAGTTTCGTAATTAGTTTGAGTTACATACAAATTCAGAAAATATGGAAAGGCGCCACAGTTGGCTGCAATTATTTTTGTTTCTGTGGTATAACTAAAACTAATACTGTCCATAACAGTTGGATCTCCTTTTTTGCCATTTCGTTGGAATGTATATTTAACTGATGTGATGTTGGGGTCAATTGGGAGTACAAATGAAACTGCCGCAGTGTCTCCCTTAAGGAGATTTCCCTTTATTCCGGAAACCTGTATGGACTTAAACGAGACAAGGGTATCTACTACTGTGCGCACCTTGGTTTTTACGTCTATCCTATTATGCTTAAAATCTATTTTGATAGCTGCAGTGGTGGTAATAAGGCAATCAGGCTGGTTAAAGCAGGCCGCCCCCATAAAAAGGAAAAGAAAACAAATAAGAACTCTTGACACTGGCATTTTGTTGAGGCAAATATACTTCAAGCACTGTGCCAAGATAGACTCTGTACGCAGGTATTTTTAGTAAATTTGCAGTCTTTCCCCAAAGAAATTGAAAACAAAAGGTACTAAGAAGACTAAAGTCAATATTGTTACACTCGGTTGCTCTAAAAATCTGGTGGATTCTGAAGTGTTGCTAACCCAACTTCGAGGTAACGGTATCGATGTAACGCACGAATCAAAGCAAGATGATTCGAATATTGTGGTGATCAACACGTGTGGCTTTATCGATAATGCCAAACAAGAATCGATCGATACAATTTTACGCTATGTGGATGCCAAAGAAGAAGGGTTGGTAGAAAAAGTTTATGTAACCGGTTGCTTGTCTCAACGCTATAGTCAGGATTTAGAAAAGGAAATTCCGGAAGTCGATGCCTGGTTTGGTACGCGCGATCTTTCTCGCCTACTCAAGCAACTTAATGCCAATTACAAACATGAATTGGTGGGCGAACGAATCCTTACCAACCCCAGTCATTTTGCTTATTTGAAAATATCAGAAGGCTGCGACAGGCCCTGTTCTTTTTGTGCTATCCCGCTGATGCGAGGCAAGCATGTCTCTCGTTCGATGGAGGAATTGGTGCTGGAGGCTAAAAACTTAGCAAAAAATGGGACAAAGGAATTACTTCTGATTGCACAAGATTCTACTTACTACGGATTAGATATTTATAAGAAAAGAAATTTGGGTGAGTTACTTAAAAATCTTTCCGATGTAGAGGGTATTGAGTGGATCCGTTTACACTATGCATTCCCAACGGGATTTCCTTTAGATGCACTCGATGTAATGGCCGAGCGGCCCAATATTTGCAAGTACCTGGACATCCCTCTTCAACATGGCTCTACAGAAATGTTGAAACTAATGAGACGCGGCACTACTCGAGAAAAAACAGAAGAGCTTTTGCAAACCATTCGGGCGAAAGTGCCCGGCATTGCGATTCGCACTACTTTGATTGCAGGCCATCCGGGCGAAAGTCAAGAACATTTTGATGAGATGATGAGCTTTGTTGAACGATCACGTTTTGACCGTCTTGGGGTTTTCCCATATTCGCATGAAGATAATACCCATTCTCATTCCATGAATGATGATGTACCAGCTGAAACAAAACAAGAGCGTGTTGATATATTGATGGAATTACAACAAAGCATTTCATTAGAACTAAACCAAGCCAAAGTAGGTAAGACTTTCAAAGTATTGATTGACCGAAAAGAAGGCGGAAGTTTTATTGGGCGAACAGAATATGATTCACCCGAAGTAGACAATGAAGTTATTTTAGATGGAACTACCAACTACCTTAGCGTGGGTGATTTTGTACAAGCCAACGTAACAAATGCTTCTGAGTTTGATTTGGTAGCAGAGGTAGTTTAGAAATTCTATATCTTCAATGTTAGGTGGTCAGTCATTAAAATCATTCAGCTCATTATCTAAGATCTACAAAACTTTCTTTCAATTTTGATCGTTATTGCGCTTATGTTTTCGCAACCCTTTTCAGCCTGTTGATATGAATTTGAAAAAGATTGACTTTAAGGATACCCACTCATTTTCGTCTTTCTTTACCGATTACATAGAACAAAAAGAACCACTCAAACCATTTTATCACCGTTTTCCATCACCTGATAATTTCAAAGAGCAAATTAAAGAAAAATCCGGTTTCTCATCTGCCTCTCGCCAAATACTTTCTGCTAGCCTGATCAAACAGTATGGCGATTTAAAAACGGCTGATCCCGTTAAACAAAATTTTGAACTTTTAAAAGATAACAAAACATTTACTGTTACCACGGGACATCAGCTTAATATCTTCACCGGCCCACTCTATTTTATTTACAAGATCGTTACGGTTATCAATGCCTGTAAAAGGCTGAAGGAATCTTACCCGGAATATAATTTTGTTCCTGTGTATTGGATGGCCTCTGAAGATCACGACTACGAAGAAATTAAATATTTTAGGTTGTATGGAACCAACTACACCTGGAATACTGATCAACAAGGCGCTGTAGGCAGATTTCATTTGAACGATTTAAAAAATGTAATTAGTCAATTACCAGGTGACATCTCCGTATTTAAGGAAGCCTACGAAAAAAACAAAACGTTAGCTGCCGCTGTTCGGCAATATGTTAATTCACTTTTTGGAGAAATCGGCTTGCTTGTAGTGGATGGCGATGATCGTACGCTGAAAAATCTTTTTAAAGAAGTTATTCAAAATGATCTTTTTACTCACACTCCAAAAGAGCATGTTGATAGAGACACAGATAGTTTACAAAAGCTAGGTTATCACACCCAAGTCAATGCTCGTGAAATTAATTTCTTTTACCTAGACAAGGGTATTCGGAGTCGCTTGGAAAAATCCGGTGACCGGTTTATTGTTGTCGATTCTTCTCTTTCATTCTCCAAAGAAGAAATTGAAAAAATGATTTCAGAAGAACCGGAGAAATTTAGTCCTAATGTAATTCTTCGTCCGCTTTATCAGGAAATCATATTGCCAAACCTTGCTTATGTAGGAGGGCC
>JAYVPS010000308.1:0-11853 GCA_043757225.1 Cytophagales bacterium
TTAAGGGAACGGAAAGCCTTATTGCCGCAGAGCGTGTTTCAGGAAATGTGGGATTAGTGAAAACATTGGGGAAAGTAATGTTCACCGAATTTCTTCTGCCATTTGAAATTACTTCTTTGCTGTTGCTTGCAGCGATGGTAGGTGCGGTGATGCTGGGAAAAAAAGATAAAACGGCAACCCCTACCAAATAGCGCTAGCATGAATACCATCCATATTATTCCGATAGACCATTACATCTGGCTTGCCGCTATTCTCTTTTCGATTGGCGTGTTGGGAGTGCTGTTAAGAAGAAATGCCATTGTTGTTTTCATGTGCATTGAATTAATGTTGAATGCAGTAAATGTATTGATGGTCGCTTTCTCTATGTACAAGCAAGATGCCGCGGGTCAGGTATTTGTCTTTTTTATCATGGCCGTTGCTGCTGCAGAAGTGGCAGTGGGGCTGGCTATTTTAGTGATGATGAATCGCCAGACAGGAACCACCGATATTAATGTACTTAATAAGTTGAAATGGTAAATAGTTCTACCATACTTGCACTCATTCCGATCTTACCATTGATTGGATTTCTTTTTGTTGCGCTTAATGTTAAAAAATTACCACAGGGCGTTGCTTCAATAATTGCTTGTGGCTCTGTTTTTATTTCATTCGTACTTTCTGTTATTATTTTTGTTTTGCTGCTTTCAGAAGGGACATCCGCCATCAATGTTTTGCTCTTTCAATGGATTAATACAGATTCATTTCATGCTTCATTTAGTTTGGTAGCGGATCCGCTTTCTTCAATCATGCTTCTTATTATTACTGGCGTGGGGTTTCTTATTCATGTTTACTCGATTGGCTATATGAAAGATGATGCAGGATTTAATAAATTCTTCAGCTATCTTAATTTATTCGTCTTCTTTATGTTGCTGCTTGTGCTGGGCGACAATTACTTGGTGATGTTTATTGGCTGGGAAGGTGTTGGGTTGTGTTCGTTCTTGTTGATCGGCTTCTGGTTCAAAAATCCGGAATACAATAAAGCGGCCAACAAAGCTTTTATTATGAATCGCATTGGCGACCTCGGCTTATTGCTCGGTGTGATTTTGATCTTTATTCATTTCGGCACGATCAATTTTCAAGAAGTATTTGCCCAAGCCAGCAGCATAGATACGTCCATCATTTCTTGGATCACCATTTTATTATTTGTTGGGGCGATGGGAAAGAGTGCACAGCTTCCTCTCTATACGTGGTTGCCCGATGCCATGGCTGGTCCTACTCCGGTGTCAGCATTAATCCATGCTGCAACAATGGTGACAGCGGGTGTGTACATGGTGGCGCGAAACAATATTCTTTATGCAATGGCACCCGCAGCAATGATGCTCGTGTTGGCCGTTGGATTACTGACAGCATTATTTGCGGCAAGCATAGCGCTCACCCAGAACGATATTAAGAAAGTGTTGGCATACTCTACCATAAGCCAGCTAGGTTTGATGTTCGCTGTCTTGGGGGCTGGGGCATTCTCCTCGGGAATCTTTCATATGGCCACGCATGCATTTTTCAAGGCCTTATTGTTTCTCGCATCGGGGAGTGTGATCCATGCCATGCAGGGCGAACAAGATATTCGTAAGATGGGCGGACTCAGAAAATTTATACCAATAACTTATTTTACATTTCTCATTGGCGTTGTAGCGATTTCAGGGATCCCTCCATTTGCAGGCTTCTTTTCTAAGGATGAGATTCTCGCTCACCTCTATGGACATAATCCGATTATTTGGGGAATTGGTGTACTGACTTCGCTGCTCACCGTATTCTACATGTTCCGTCTATTGTTCCTTACTTTTTTTGGAAGTTTTCGTTCTTCAGAGCAAGTGCAAAAACAGTTGCATGAATCGCCTGCTTCAATGACCGTGCCGTTGATTGCATTGGCCGTTCTTTCCACGCTTGGTGGTTTTATGGGTATCCCGGAAATATTAGGAGGATCAAATTGGCTCAACGAATTTTTGAATCCTGTTTTTGTTGATTCGCATTTGTTGATAGGTAAAGATCACCTTGATCATTCAACAGAATATGTATTGATGGGTATTGTGTTGATTTTTACCGCGGTGATGATTCTACTTGCCTTCTCACGCTACGTTCGTCAACAACATGTACCACAAGCGGAAGGATTGAAGTTAAATTCTCTTCACAGACTAGCATACAATAAATATTATGTTGATGAACGGTATGATCAATTTGTGGTGAAACCTTTATATGCGTTATCTGCTTTTTTTGAAAAGTGGATCGAGCGTTCCGGCATCGATCGATTAGTGAATCTTGTTGGGTCAATAGTTGATACGCTTTCAAAGGCCGTTCGCTTAATGCAACAAGGAAGTATTGCTTATTATATTCTCATCATGGCGGTGAGCATTGTACTATTATTAATCAGCAGGATGTAACATGGAATGGATCGTTGCCTTTTTGATTTTCTTTCCGTTGCTGGCCGCCATAGTGATCCTGATGGTTGGGGAGGCGCAAGCAAAAGGTTTTGCCTTGGCAGCATCTCTCATCGAGCTAGTAGTTTCGTTGTATTGCGTTTTCTTATTTCAATATAACGCTGATCTTCAATTTGGTATTGATGTGCCTTGGGTTGCTTCCATTGGCCTTCACTTTTTTGTGGGAATTGATGGCATCAGTTTGCCATTAATTCTATTGACCACGCTATTGATTCCTTTTATCATTCTTTCTTCTTGGGCAAATAATTATCATCGCTCAACTTCTTTCTATGCTCTTGTCCTCACGATGCAGATGGCATTGGTAGGAGTTTTTGCTGCACGCGATGGTTTGTTGTTTTATCTCTTTTGGGAAGCTGCTCTTATTCCTGTTTATTTTATCTGCTTGATTTGGGGCGGAGAAAACCGTGCTCACATCACCTTCAAATTTTTTGTTTACACTTTGGCGGGCAGTTTGTTCATGCTCGTTGCATTGATTTATCTTTATCTACATACGCCCAACGCTCATTCTTTTGCAATGAATGATCTGTACGATGCAGGCCGTTCACTTTCTGCAACAGAACAAACTTGGATTTTCTGGATGTTGTTTATCGCATTCGCGATCAAAATGCCGGTGTTCCCATTTCACACTTGGCAACCCGATACGTATACGGTCGCGCCAACACAAGGTACTATGTTGCTGTCGGCCATCATGTTGAAGATGGGAATTTTTGGATTGATTCGTTGGCTTATCCCGATAGTGCCGTTAGCTTTCGCTGAATGGGGAATTACGGCCGTATTACTTTCAGTCACCGGCATCATCTATGCTTCCTGCATAGCGCTCGTGCAAAAAGATTTTAAGCGGTTAATTGCGTATTCGTCTATCGCACACGTAGGGTTAATTTCAGGAGGTGTACTTACCATGAGCAACAATGGCATTCAAGGTGCAATGGTTCAAATGCTAAGCCACGGAATTATCGTGTTTGCACTATTTTATATTATTGACCTGATTGAGAAACGTACCAAGACAAGATCATTATCAGAATTAAGTGGCATCCGGAATGTGGCACCTGTCCTCACGACTACTTTCGTTATTGTAATGTTGGGCAGCGTAGCGCTTCCACTTACCAGTGGGTTTGTCGGAGAGTTTTTGCTAATCAGTTCGTTATTTAAATACCAAATGCTAATCGGTTCTGTGGCGGGAGTGACTATTATATTAGGAGCTGTTTACATGCTGGTAGCTTTTCAAAAAGCAATGTCGGGTGAAGTGAATGAAAAGACATCTTCCTTCGCAGACCTGACAACGATAGAAAAATTAACCTTGTATCCAGCTGTATTGCTCATCTTAGTCATTGGAATCTATCCTGCTTTATTACTGGATATTTCTCAGGCGGCAGTGACACAATTAGTCAACTCATTACAAGACCTTACGGCAGTGACAAAATAATATGAATGCTCTGATCATCATCGCTGGTTTAGGTGTTCTTTCGCTGGTGGCAGAGATTGCTGATTTTAAAAAGCTATTGCCAGCTTTGGTATATGCCGGGCTTCTTGCAGCAGCATTGATTTTGCTGATGAATCGTGATATAACAGAGGGGCGCTACAATAACATGGTTGTGTTTGACTCAATGGCCGTGGGCTTTACTACTTTAATGATTGTGATAGCTCTTCTCTGGTTCTGGATGGCGGGCTCATACTTTCAGTCACGCGTTCATACGGATCGGACTGCGTTGATTCTTTTTGCATTGGTGGGTGGAATTATGATGGCATCGTTCAACAATATGTCGATGCTTTTTCTGGGAATCGAAACCCTTTCTATTTCTCTATACGTGCTCGCTGGTAGTCGAAAGGAACTTTCATCTACAGAAGCGGCCTTTAAGTATTTATTGATGGGCTCTTTTGCTACGGGCGTGTTGCTCTTTGGCGTTGCTCTTATTTACGGTGCTACGGGTGAGTTGCAGATCGATCGCATTGCTGCGGTAATGGCTGAAAGTGAGATGCCTTCTTTTTTTTATGTTGGGGTGTTGATGATGTTGGCAGGGATGTTGTTTAAAATTTCCGCAGTACCTTTTCATTTCTGGGCACCTGATGTTTATTCGGGGGCGCCAACTTCAGTTACAGCGTTTATGGCAACGGTGGTTAAGATTGCCGCCATCTCAGCTTTTGTACGCTTGTTTGGTACAACATTCGTTCACGCTATTGGGCATGGCACCATTTTGATCATTACAGTACTCACGTTAATAGTCCCCAACATTACAGCGGTCTATCAAAGTAATGTGAAACGTATGTTGGCATACTCCAGCGTAGGACAAGTTGGATTTATTCTTTTATTATTTCTCTCCAATCCACGTGGATCAACACCTGAAATTTTTTATTATCTCTCAGCTTATGCGGTGGCCTCACTCACTACTTTTAATGTAGTGTTGATGATGGAAACACCTGCCTCCGGAGGGAGTGCATTGGAAAATTTTAATGGGTTGTATAAACGTAATCCTTTGCTCGCAAATGTGATGTCGGTCGCATTACTTTCACTGGCAGGCATTCCTCCATTACCTGGTTTTTTTGCAAAGTATTTTGTTTTCATCAAAGCGTTGGAAGCCGGACAAACTGGGTTAGTGGTGGTAGCTGTGCTGGCATCCATCGTGGGAGTGTATTATTATTTTAGGGTGATCATTGCTATGTATTTCAAAGAACCCAGAGCAGGCATGGTGGAGATTCCCCTTCAATCTAAGATTTATCTGGCCGTTTCCGGACTGTTGCTGTTCGCTTTGGCTCTCTTCCCTGATTGGGTTCTTTCAATAGTTGATTAAAGTTATTCGCAGAGCGGCTTAAAAACGCATTGGCAATAACTTATCACCCTTTACCCTTGATTTTGATTTCGCGAATCAATAGCTTTAGTCTACTAAATCTAATTCTACTTATGGGCTTTGTCAAAAATATTTTCGAAGGAAGAAAGCAAAACAGCATTTTTAGCGTAGCCCCAGGCGTGATGGTTTACCATGCCATTGAACTGATGTGCGAAAAAAATATTGGCGGCCTGGTGATTGTAGAGGAGGGGAAATTGGTGGGTATTTTTACGGAGCGCGACTATGCTCGCAAGCTCATTCTTAAGGGGAAATCTTCAAAGGATACTCCGATCCGGGAGCTCATGACACCCAACCCGATCACGGTGAGCCTCGGTAGCAGCATTGAGGATTGCATGAAGATTATGACCGACAAACATATTCGACATTTGCCTGTAGTGGAAAATGAACAGCTCGTAGGCGTGATCTCCATCGGTGACTTAGTGAAGCAGATCATTGAAGAGCAAAAGTTCATTATCGAAAGCCTAGAGCATTATATTACCGGCTAGGTAATCCTTCATCTCAAGGTTGGATCTTATTTTAAATTTTCTGCAATTTTTCTAAACATTGCAATCTCAAGATCATGGAAGATTCTTTTCTTATCATTTTTAAAATGGTAGTTGGAGGATAACTTAACGATAACCACATCCTTGTCAGGGTCGATATAAATAAACTGATCATAAATTCCTTGAGCGTTAAATTCATCTTTCGCTCCATCAGGAATCCACCATTGAAATCCGTAACCATCTTTATGAGCGGCACTACTTCGTTTTCCGGGCATTAGGTGAGGAGCATCAGGTGTAACAGAAGCGCGTACCCATTCTTCCGGAACAACCTGTTTGCCTTGCCACCGCCCGGAATCCAAAAACAATTGTCCAACTTTGGCATAATCACGGGCAATGGCATTCAATCCACCAAGAGCGAACTCCATTCCTGTTTTGTCTACAATCCAAAATGCTTCATCTTCAGCTCCTATCTGCGACCATAGTTTTTCATTCATGTAATCGGTAATCGACTTTCTGGTGGCACGAACCAGAATCATCCCCAACACTTGTGTATTAATGCTTACATAATGATTGTAAGTACCAGGTTCTTTTTCACGCTTTAGCGTTTTAGAAAAATCCTCCATTGGCATTCCCAAGGCAAAGTAGCGCCCCATCACATTAATGTCTGAATTAAAATCGCCATAGTCTTCATTGAACCCAACGCCAGAAGACATTTGAAGAACATCTTTGATACGCACATTGTCATAGCCTGTTCCTTTAAATTCCGGAAGGTATTCGGTAACGGATTGCTCAATGCTTTTTATTTTACCCTCGTGAATGGCAATTCCAAATAGAGCTGAGACTACCGACTTGGCCATTGACCATGAGATGTGGTGATCGTCAGCTGTAAAATTGTTGCCATAGTATTCGTACACGATCGTATCATGGCGAATGACAAGCAAAGCATCAGTTAACGTAAAATCTAAAAAATCTTTTGTCGTTACGGTGGAATCACTCAGTTGAAATTTTTCTGGAAGGGCGAAAGGGTTGGCGCTCACGGGAAAATGAAAAGGCTGTGAAGCCGCAGACACTACGCGTACAGGAAAAATTTTGTTTACGTATTTGAAATTGTAGGAGATGTTATCTTTTTCAAAGAACGTAAGAACTTTATACAGTTGGTAAGTCTCTTGTCTATAAAACAATAATATGATGATAGAGAAGATACCCACTAATCCGAGCAATACGATTCCGATTCTTTTCAAAATTTTCATATCTATAACTTAATTACCGAAGGTAAGGAACTTAGACTATTTTTTTTCATCCAAGTTAAGGGTGGCAACATGATTTTACTCCTTGATCATGAAATGTCCGGGTCGCAACCGCTATGATTGCTGTCGCAGCGCTAATCACAGATGCGATTGCAGAGATAAGGGCAATCCACCAAAGTCGGTTCTCTCGTATTGCTCGTTCTGCTTCAATCACTCGTCTTTGTAGTTCCGCGTCTGTGGCTCGTTTATGTCGTCCGGAAACACTCTGTATAATATAGTCCCCCTTGGTGTCGAGTCCCAATTTTTCAGCGTGTTTTTCAAGAGCATCTCCATCGAGTATTTTTTTCATAATCAAATATTATCAAAGTTGTCCGCGGTGTCTGTCCTAGTTTGTCCACTACCCCCAAACAATTGTATATAGGTCTTGTGGCCTATATCCCTTTATTACTCTAAGATACAGGATAGTCAATAATTAGCAATGTGTTGGTTATCCATTTTAACTGATTGTGATCGGTTATATTTATTTTATACAAAACTACACCGAGCTATTCCAAGTATGCGGATTTAGAATAAACCGGAGGGCTTCGAGCGGGCATCGGCCAGGGATAGTAGTGTAAAGCCCGCAACGAAGAAGAGGTTGTGCGCTTGGGGTGAGGACTTGCAACGAATAGCCCGGCCCGAGTGTGGTGATAGAGTGTGTGGCAACGAGGGGGCCGCCACGAAAAGATTGTAATATTCTGTTACCTTAGAAATAAACTTGTGTATGGGTCTGTAACCTTTAGCGATTGGTGCAGTTTCCCTGTTTGAAACCCTTGGATTTGGAAGCACTTTCTGACAATTATTTGATGGCTAAGGTGAGGGATGGCGATCCTGAGAAACTTGGCCTGCTTTACGAGCGATACAAACGTCCGCTATTGGGCTTTTTTGTGGGGATGATCCGCGACAAAGAGTTGGGTGAAGACCTGCTGCAAAATACGTTTGTAAGGATTTTAAAATACCGCCATCTCTTCAGGGGCGATGGCGATTTCCGAACGTGGATGTTCCACATAGCACGCAATGTAAAGAACGATCATTTTCGGAGAAATAAAATTCAACAAGAACCGGTAGAGAAATGGACAGAGCGCATCGGCTATTCAGAAAATCGATCGGTTGAAATGCAACAAGAGGAAGAACAAGAATTGCTCACGATGGCCATGGGAAGGTTGTCAGAAGAAAAAAGGGAGGTGCTTCTCCTTAGCAAATACCAAATACCAGGAAAAAAAGTATGCGGAGATTGGCGCGTTACTCGGCTGCTCTGAAGGTGCTGTAAAAGTAAAAGTGTTTCGTGCGTTGCAAGAGCTTAAAGTAATATACCAACAACTTGAAAAAAGTTTTTGATTATGGAAAAGGACAAGATGAATGAATTGGTGGTAAAGTACAACGAAGGACTGGCCGATCCGAAGGAGATTCAATGGATTGAAGAATTGATTGAACGTGGGGAGCTGGAGCTCACGCAACTTCGCAACCTCCATCAATTGAATGAACAAGTGGTGAAGATGAAAATGGAAACGCCTTCGATGAATTTAGACGCTCGTTTTTATGAAATGCTGGCCGCAGAGAAAGGAAAATCAAAATCTTCATCTTCTTTTTCATGGCCTGACTGGAAAATTCTTTTGCCTAGACTCGCATTGGTCTCTTGTCTTTTATTGATTGGCTTTGTCGCTGGCTATTGGTTGCAGCGCCCATCTTCTGGCACCGAAGTGCAACAGTTAACGCAACAAGTTGAGGGCATGAAGGAGATGATGATGATCTCATTGCTGGAAAAAGAATCGGCCACCGAGCGGCTGAAGGCGGTGAGTCTGACGCAAGACATCAACGACCCGAGCAAACAAGTTACGATCGCATTATTAAAAACGCTGAATGCAGACCCTAATGTAAGCGTTCGCCTTGCTGCATTGGATGCCCTGCAAGGGTATGCGCAATTGCCACAAGTGCGCGAAGGGTTGGTGCGCTCTATCGCCATGCAAGAATCTCCTTTGGTACAAGTGGCTTTGGCTGAGCTGATGGTGGCTATTCAGGAAAAATCATCGGTTTCGGAATTGAAGAAGGTGCTGGCACAGAAAGCAACGCCAAAGGAAGTGAAGGAAAAAATAAGAAAGAGTATTGATGTTTTAATTTAAATGAATCACAAAATGAAAACGATAACAAGGTATAAAAAACAGCTTTTTGTCTTCGTGCCTTCGTGTCTAAAATTGCTGTCACTAGGACAGAGAGGCACTAAGAATATTAAAATCTGGGGGGCAGTATTGTTTATTTCAATTGTATCGCTAGCCAATGTAAATGCCCAGAGCTACACCGATAAAATAGTGAAGGAGTTGCAATTTGAAAAACAAGGTTCCAACACACTTATCTTAGCCAACATCAATGGTTCGATGAATGTGCAAGGCTATGAGGGGAGTAAAATTTTAATTGAAGCCGAGCGAATCATTCGAGCTAAAACTACAGAGCGATTAGAACAAGGGAAGAAGGAGCTACAATTGCTGCACATCGACAGAGCTGATTCGCTAATCGTGTATGCCGCCAATGGCTGCAACCATTTCGGTCATCAAAAAAAGTCCGGTAAGGGCTGGAACTATCAGTGGGATTGCAACTCGGGTGATTGTGATACACCGTATGATTACACGGTCAATTTTTCTGTAAAGGTTCCTTATGGGATTAATATAGAAGTCTCAACGGTTAATAATGGTGACATTACAATTGAAAATGTAAGTGGCGAAGTAAAAGCTAACAATATAAACGGTGGCATAAAGCTTATCGCGCTGAAAGGAGCAACCCATGCCAGTACGATTAACGGAGATGTCGACTTAGAGTATATAGGGAACCCGGTAGAAGACTGCCGATATTATACGCTTAATGGCGACATCAACGCATGGTTTAAAAAAGGATTGATGGCCAATTTGAGTTTCAAAAGTTTTAATGGCGAATTCTACACCAATGTAAATGAATTGGAATCTTTACCTGCGCTGGTAGAAAAAGAAAGGAGCGGGAATGGTACAAAATTTAAAGTGAGCTCTAATCAATATAAAATCAGTAAGGGCGGGGTTCACTTAGACTTTGAGACATTTAATGGCGATGTGTATTTGAAGGAGCGTTAACAGACAAGAGAAAGAGGGTGAGAAAAGAAATTATTGAATTTAAAATATTAACTAAAATGAAGAAGATATTATTAATAACCGTGTGGTCATTGTTAGCCTTTAGTTGGGCATTGGCACAATCAGCTAGTGATATTGCGGTGCCATTGAGTGATCCGGCTAAGCGAGGGAAATTGAAAGTCCATATCAACTATGGTTCTGTTACGGTAAAGGGGAGTCCTCGTAAAGATGTACTTGTAAAGTATTCGGAAGATGATGGTGAGAATGATTCTGATCACGATGATGATCGCCATGGGGATAGGGAGGACAAAGATCATAAGAAAAATAAGGACGGACTCAAACGTATTGGCGGAGGTTCCTTGGACCTAGAGGTCACTGAAGATGGTAATGAAGTAAAAGTGCAATCAGGTTCCTGGACAAAAAAAATTAACCTGAGCATTGAGGTGCCCTCCGGCTTTGACCTAAATGTAAGTACCTACAATGATGGAGATGTCAAGATTGCGAATATTCAAGGGGCTATTGAGATAAGTGATTTTAACGGATCGATTACAGCGGAGAATATTTCTGGATCGGTGTTGGCTACCTCTTACAACGGAGAGATCAAAGTAACTTTTGATAAAATTACCGATGGCACTCCTATGTCTTTTACAACCTTCAACGGAGATATTGATCTTACCTTCCCGCCTACACTGAAGGCAACACTAAAAATGAAGACCGAACAGGGCGAAGTGCTGAGCAGTTTTGATATGAATGTGGTGAAGAGTGGCCCCGTACAAAAGAAGGAAGCCAAAGGAGGAGTCTATAAAGTGGTGATTGATGAGTGGGTAAAGGGCGAGGTAAACGGAGGTGGCCCGGAGTTTACAATGAAGAATTACAACGAGGACATAATTATTAGGAAGAAGTAGAGTTAGGCAAGATCAAAAAAAAGCCGGCAAATGCTGGCTTTTTTTCTAAGAGGAGTTTATGTACTATATTTATTTCTTATCAGCATCCAGCTTTATGTCATGCTTTTTACATTGTTCATCCAAATCATTTCTCCACACATCTAGCAAAGCTCTCCCCTTAGCTAAATCTGAATTGGCTTGCTTAATAATTTCCGGATCTTGTTTTTCAATTGCTAAACAAATTAATTTAAAAGCTTCCATCTGATCGCCAGCTGCGTTGATGTATTCCTGGTGCATCGCTTTTACTTCCGGAGTGGAGGGTTGGATGGTATTTAACTTAGTATTAAATTCTTCATACCTCGGCAAAACAGTTTGCTTGATAGTATAATACATAGCAGAATCGCTTGTGTAATTTTCCCCGGAAACACTTGCATAGCCATTGACTGCTTCTGTTTCTAACGAAGCCACCTTTGGCAATTCCGTGTTTACGTAATTGAGTAAATCTTTTTGCACAGGGTCTGAGGAGCAGGCTGATAAAACAAATAAAAAGATCAGAGCTGTATAGTTGGTTAGTTTCATAATGATTTTGGGTTAGGTAAGTAAAGATATAGATTATTGAGATAGTTTTGAAATGGCTGCTCAATACTATTTGGTGTTTACACCAGAGAACTCCGCCCATTCCAAGTCGTTAGGCAGTTTAATTGAATTAAAATCTAAATGGAGCACCCTCCGATGTTTTTGATTGATGGCCTTGGACGAGGCAAAAGTAGGTGGCAATTCTTACTATATTTGTGTTAC
>JAYVPS010000309.1:0-11846 GCA_043757225.1 Cytophagales bacterium
ATTGAAACTTGTAACCGTTGCAGAGTTAGCAGAAGTCAGCGTACAATAATTTTGAGCATCAGAACTTGCATTACCAACCTGTACCGCAGTTCCTCCAAAGCGCACCAAATTTGCGCCAGCTACTGCTGTGGTGCCTGCGTAATTTACTTGAAGCCCATTGATTACAATTTGATCTAAAGCAGCGGTTCCACCAATGGTATAAGAAAAAAATACAGTTGTCTTATCAGGCGTGTAAGACAAAATAGACATAGCGCTTATATCTGCCCCTGAAATAGCCGGGGCGGTTGTAATAGCATTGTTAAAAAGGAAACCTGTAGGAAGTACTAATGAAAAAGTTCTAGCTGCGCCTGTTGCAAAATCAGCAGGATCCCTTTCAGCAATCGTTATGGCTGAGATGGTCTGATAATCGCCACTGTAACACATGGATGGAACGGTACCTGCTGTAACCAACGCACCAAGACTGGAAATTGTTATTAAAACATCGGCCCTAGTTAGCCCTGTATAAGTTGCACGTAAATTCTTGACACCCGCCTGGTTAATAGAAATGTTGGTCCATGTAAAAGCGCCACTCACCAAATTAGGAGTTAGAGATTGTGCTCCGGGATTCAAAGCCCCCGTGCCGCTTTGAAGTGAAAGTGTAACTACATTGGTGCGACTGATTTGAATATTTCCATTATCATCTACAGCAGCCACCTTGAGAGGTCCAAAATTCGCAACTGGTGCTGCATTGGGCAAGGTTGGTGGATTGAAAGCAAGTTGATTGGCGGTAACTTGAATTACATTTTCGCCAGTTGCAGATGTATTGGCACCCCCGGCATTTGAAGCTGCAAAACCAGACCCAGACCCAGAAGCATTGGCATTTGTAATGGTTAAATTAATTATTTGCTGGTCGGTAACAACTGTATTAAAGGTAGCCCGAATTCTAAAAAACTCGACACTATTTTGCGAAGCTGTAATTGAAAGACTACTGAAGACCAATGTTGGTGCACCCGGTTGTTCACCAAGATTATTGCCAAGGGCATCAAAAATAGCAACCGTTCTTACATTGGCAGAGTTACTTAATGTAAGTGTAACACTTGTTAGTGTAGTGCCTGTACCATCACCATCGTTTGCTCCTCCTCCATCTCGAATACTAAACCTTCCCAAGGAAACACTATTTGCACCAACACCAGTTGTTAAGCCAGAGGCTGTTTGAAAAGAAGAGTAATCAATTAGAGCAGTTGTTGTCCCGGCAATGAGCACTATATCTGAGTTGGCCGCAAAGGTAGTAGCAGTGGCCGTTTTAGCAGAGGCAGTAAGATAATTGTAAGTCTGTGTATTACTTCCATTATAGCCAAAAGGCACGATGGTATAACTGTATTGCGTACCGGATGAAAGCCCCGAATTGTTAGAGTAGGATGTTGAGCCACCTGCGGTTGTAGTAATAAGAGTACTTCCATCCGTAAGTGTAGCCGGAGGGTTTGCTCCGTTCACAACGTCAACTGTAACAACTGGTGCTACTGCTCCGTTTTTTCTATAAATTAAAAAACCATTGGAGGTTACGGCCCCCCATGTCAGATTAATTTGAATGCTGCTTGCTGTGGTAGCTGAAAAAGATCCGGGTTGCCCACTGGGTGGGTTCGATAAAGTATAAAATGAAGATTCTGCACTAATTGCTGTACCTCCTGCATTAGTTCCATAAGCAACAAAGAATATTTGAGTTGCAGCAGGCATGCCCGATCGGGAATGGGAATAAAGTCCGGCAGTAGTTCCTCCTTCTGCCAATTGGTTGTCAGTAGCAATTACAGGAGAGCTGATTTTCCAAGAGGTACCACGGAAGGTAATTCCTGCACCGCCAATTGTGCCCCCCAGAGTTGCCCCAGTGTTAGTGATGGTTGTGGTTGTAACGGTAGGAAGAGTCATGATAGGCTGAGCAATTGCTTTCGCGGTAATCAGCCCTAGTGTAAGGATGAATAAAACATTCTTAGTAAAATTGTTCATAGCATAATGTTGATTAATTCCCTTTTACTTGACTTAAAAAAGCTAAGAGATTTATTTAATTTTTCAGCTCTCCTTTACTGTTTGTTTTTATTAAAAAAATTGAACTCTGGCCGGCTAATGTTAATGTGCCAGAAATAAGAAAACCTTCATCAGCTGTTTGAGTGATGCTAACAGGTACTTCATCGCCCGTGCCACCGAGGGTTTTACTCCACAGCACATTTCCAAAAGGGTCTATTCGTATTAGGTAAACATCTTTTCCTCCATTCCCCCAGGTTCCGTCATTAGAAGAAGTAGTATACCCCGCTAATACAAACCCGCCATCTCTGGTTGAAGTTAAGGCTAACCCTTCATCTTGGGTTTCTGAAATAGTTTTATCGTCTAAAGATTTTTTATCATTGGCGGTAGTGATGCCATCAAAATATTGTGCCGACCCTGTTGCAGGATTTCCGGCCGCATCAGTACGAATAAAAAATACATTGGATTTATCTCCTGTAAAAGTTCGGTACGTTCCGATTATCCCATAGCCCACTGCATTGGGTTTAATATCATTTCCTGAATGATAGCTATCTTGTTCGTTTTGACCGAAAACAGCATCGTTTGAAAAGGTGACGTTCGGTACTAAAACTGGTACTCTTAAAAATGATCGTGAAGCGGTTGCCGTGGCAGCAACAGCAGAGGTAGCCCAAATAATATTCCCTTGTTTATTTACAAAGACAGATTTTGAATTTTGATAGTCTTTAGTGTCTTGATTATAGAATTTAGACCATCGAATCTCTAGCGTACTGGGGTCATGCATGGAAGCCTGAGTATAGGAATAGGCACCAGGTGGTTTAATAATACTGGTGCTAATTATGTTTCCTTGGGGGTCAATTGTTAAGGAAGTTCCATGTAAATCAGTTCTACTATTTGCTGGATCGCCCCAATACTTATCTTTCACAATTAAACCAGAGGAATTCATTGCAATAAGTCTAAGTTTGCTTTTCACTTGATCGGTTACCGTGGTTTGTTTGAGGTCAACTTTTATACTATCTCCTACAATCAAGTAACCGTCAGCAGTTGTCAGCACCGCGCTGGCAATTGCCCCGTTTATTATTTTGCGCCAAACTGTTTTACCGGCAATATCAGTTCGGATGACCACGATACCGTAATTATCTACGGCCACACTGTCGCCAACCAGTAAGAAACCATCCGCTAATTCAATAGCCGAGGTCGCTGTATAATTTCCATTGCCACCGTAGAAGAAAATGGACGCACTAGTGGAGGCAGGCTTTACCCCGTCTAGATTGCTGCAGGCGCTGAGGAGGAAATAGAGTGTTACTATTATATATGGCTTTCTCATTTTTTTCTCTTGAGCTTTTTGGGATTAAAAAAATTCTGAACGTAACCAACACTAAAGTATAATGAGTTTAAGCTAAAGACACCATCAATCAGTTTGTAGTCGATTAATAAGAATTGATTATCGTAAAGAGTTGCCAATGAGTTCGTTTTTGTAAGTCCGTAACTATATCTTAAATCAGCTACGAGGTAGCCACCGGCTATTCTAGTTTTTGCTCCAAATCCCAATACCGCTGAGATGTTTAACTTTTCGCGTTGGGGAGTTAAGGAAAATGATTTTACATCGATCGATTGGTTGTCAACCCGTTTTTGTTCTCCTTGTAGTTTAGCATTAAGTAAAAGATCTGTAGAAACTCCGCCTACTAAAAAGGGTTGTATCTTTTTCTTACTCGATAGGGTGTATTGAACAAGGATTGGAAGTGAAAGCCAATTTTGGGTTTCACTTCCAATGCTGGAAGAATACTCTACAGCGGTACCATTACTGAAGTAAGTGTTAGAGGTAGAATTTGTAAAACTTTTAGTTAAGTATAGCAACTCACCGGTAAGCGTAATCTTATCATTAATTGGGAGCTCGCCTACAAACCCACCACCAACTCCGATGTTAGAAGTATATTTTGCGGTACCGTCAGAAACAGGGTTGTACGTGGAAACATTGGGTTGACTACCGTTCATTCCAAATTTTACACCCAGTCGAAATATTGGCCTGGTTCTAAAGGTTCTATACAATCCAATGAATTCCTGAGGATCTACATCTTTATTGGGTTCGAAATAAGGATCTGCATTGAGGAGTTTTAACATACTACTATCTGCCTTCTCAGGCTCTTCTAGATAAATGTATGCCATGGTCAGCAGCTTGTAGGCTTCTACTCTTTCTTGTTTGGTAAAGCCAGAGGCTAAACACTCTTTCATAAGGCTGGGTAATTCATGCAACCTTCCTTGATCGTATGTAGAGCGTACTAGACGCAAGGTTTGTGCGCAATTTTGTGCGTAGGTTGAGTTTGCCACTACAATGGTGAAAGCTATTACTAATAGAATTCTATTCATGCTTTTATTATTAAAGGATAAAACAAAGAGCCTCAAAATTTTGAGGCGCTTTGCTGAGGCGAATACTAGTTACTATGCGGGCCTATCGATAACTCAGCATTTAATTTTCCATTAAGTTCTCCGCTCAATTCTATAATAGGATTCAATTATTTTTTTAATATCTAGTTAAGATTTGCCGGTAAATTCTTACAAGTAATTTCACGAGGCAAGTCTTCGCCCACGTAAAGATCCCATTCTTCTTTATTCATATTTCGTTTTATTAACCCACAAAGCTCACCTGCCATGGTGGGTATTTTTGTAGGCCATGCATGAATCGTGAAATCAGTTTCAGATTCACGGACTCCCACCGAAACGCTGTGCATGCCGAGCATAATTTGTTCATCATCCGGACTAAAAGCCATGTTCCACACCCAGTCATTATTGACTAATACTTGTGGTTGTTCTTTTAGCTGATCCATATTCCAGAGTCGTACGGTGCGGTCTAAACTTGCGGTCGCCATAAACTTACCTGAGTGACTGAACTTAATCTCTTGTATACGCGAAGTGTGACCAGATAAGATTCTTCTAACAATTCCATTTGCTGAGATGGTTACAATTCGCAACTCTCCTTTGTAATCGCCCACCACTACCTCATTTCCTGCAGGTGTGAATGCCACGGCCAATAAGTCGTTGTCTACTCCATTTTTGGCTGTCCCCTTTAGGATTGAGTAATTACTAGCGGCAAAATTTTTGCGCACATCCCAGATAATCAGGTTGCCTTCTTCAGAAACACCTGCTAGTTTGGTTCCGTCAGGGCTTAGATTAAGTGAGGTTATTTTTTCTTTGGTGGCGATCACTTCTTTAGCCGAGGTAAGATCCGAATATGTAATACTCCTGCCGGAGTTGCTGAGAGCAAAGAAGCCCTTGCTATCGGGTGTGAAAAACACGCTTTCAATATCGGATTTAAAACCAGCAATTTTTTTAGGCTCAGCACCCGGGTTATTAATGTCAATAACCATGGCATAGTTAGCAAATGCATCAGAAGGAAAAAGCCCGCCTACTGCTAACAAATTTCCATCAGGGCTTATATCCAACGTATAGATTTGATAATAGGTAGTTAAAGGCGTGGGAGTTGTAAACTCTTTCAAGAGTTTACCTTTCCAAATTCCAGCTTGCTCTTTCCACTGAAATACTTTACCATCACTACCGCCCGAGAAGATTGAATTTGTTTTGGTGCTGGTAACAATACCTCGTGCTGCCTTGGTATGACCGGCCAGGCTTCGGGTAAGCGGATGGTTGAACTTATCCAATGCTGAGAAAAGCCCGTTGTAGATGTCATTATCAAATGGGTAGCCATTGTACTTTGCATTGAAGTTGAAAGCTTGTTGAGCCAACAGAGCCTGCTGTGCGGTATCGCTCAATTCTTTGGACTTTAAAGCCATACCTTTTGCAATAGAGAGATAGCGCCTTCGGTCGGCATCATTTTTAGCATCTATTGCTTTTCGCTCACTCACTTGTGCTTCGTTCTTGGCCTTTGTAGCTGCCGTAGCATTTGCGTCTGCCTTTAGTTTCTGTACTTTCGCATCAGCTTCTGCTTTTTCGGCCCGAATCTTTTTCTCTTCAGCATCAAGCCTTGCTGCATCCGCTATTTCTTTTTCTTTTTTTGCTATTGCAGTTTGCTGAGTAGCGATTATGGTAGCTTTTTCAGCTCTTTCTTTTTCCGCTAAGGCAGTTTTTTCGTTTTTCTTTGCTAATGCTTCCTGCTCCAGAGCTCTCACCAAATTCTCCTTAGCAATACCACTTTGCACGAACGCATAAACTAACGCAATCAATGCAACGCCTGCTAAAATGCCAAAGATAATAGCAGTAATTCTGGCCCGCTCCAGCTTGCGCTTTTGTTCTAACTCTTTAATTCGTTGCTCGGTATCAAATTCCTTTTTGGAATATTCAAGGAATACAATCGTACGCTCAAATGCAGGATTGTAGCGCTGCCCCCACACCAAAGTAGGTTTGTGCTTTGCCTGCCAGTTTAGCGCTAATTGTAAATCTGGCGGTCTCCACAAACCAGCTTTGCCTACTTGGTACATAGAGGCTGCCTCAGCTAGGCGCGTGTACATTTGTACCGCATCCGATTCATCGTCCACCCAGTTTTTTAATCGCACCCAAATGCGCATCAAACTTTCGTGCGAGATATCAATCATTGAGCGTGAACTCAAAGAAGTACCAAAGCCGGGGGTGAGGAGAGAACGACCTTGCTCACGGAATTTGTCGATCACCGCCACTACATCGGCTTCGGATACATCGGCAATGGAAGCAATTTCGTTTAACCTTGTTGGCCTGCGTATGCCAAAGTTCTCGCCCCGCTTTTCAGTGATGGCTTTGAACAAGATCTCGCAAATGCGCTGCTGGTCTTCATCTAGCTCGTCAAAGGCTTCGTTTGCATGTTGCGACAACGCTTCTGACATGGTTCCAATAGCCTCGTAGTGTTTAAGGTCTACGAGTTCATCTGGATAATCTTTGTACTTGCTCCAATAACTCCAGGTACGCATCAACGCATGTTGGAGGATCGGGAGCTGATCAGGATTGTCTCCTAAATCATTTAAAAGTTGTTGCACCAGCCGAGGTGCGATATGGGCATTTCCTACCGCTACGGGCCCTTCAATAGCCATGCGCTTTTGCTCGCGGGTCATCTGAGGAATGAGGTAGTGACTGTCGTTGATTTTACGTGTCAACTCGGGGAACTGCGCGCAATCACCGATAAAGTCAGACCGCATGGTGATGGCTACGTAGATAGGTGCATCTTCGTAATTGATAGCTTCCATCAACAAGTTGATGAAGGCTAGCGATTCATTCACAGAGCCCGGATCAGTACTGTCTTTAAAACGAAAGAGCTCTTCAAACTGATCGACCAGCACTAAATAATTTACATCGGCAGACCTGCGTGATTGTTGAATGGCTTCTACCAACCCCAGCGAACTGCTTCGCAAGAGGGTGGAGACAATGGTGCGTTTTATTTTTTTGTCTTCGGTATCAGCTAGGTTATAGTCGCGGGTTGATTTGAGTAAAGATTCGGATAAATTATCAATTGGCCCGGAACCGGGGCGCGTAACAATTACTTCCCAATTAGGACTGGCATCGGTTAAGAAACCTCCGTACAAAATCGGTAATACACCACAGTAAATGAACGATGACTTACCACTTCCTGAGGGGCCGATAACACCAACAAAGCGGCTCTTAGAAAGTTTGAGCAACACTTCATCGCTCTGGCCCTCACGACCAAAAAAGAGATGACTTTCTTCAATCTTAAATGGCCGTAGTCCGGGGAAGGGGTTGTCCGTTCCAATTGCGGAAGCGGTTCCTTGGATTTCGTCTTCGATCTGGCTCATGGTGTTTAGTAGTTAGTTCTTGGATAATTAGTATTTAGTCCTTAGTTTTTAATCTATTGATTAAATTCTGATAAGAAATTCTTTAACGTTTCCATTGATCTGCTGCTGTCTCCGGAAATGAGGGTAAGGTTTTGGTTTTTGTAACTATCTAAGCCGCCTGTTCCTACCAATGCTTTGCCTTGAATAGGTTTCTTTCTTCCAAAGCCCGGGGCTTTTAACAAGTCCAGCACTTTCATACGAACCCATTGATCATTTACTTTTCCTTTGAAAATGATGGCACCGTCAAAGTTCCTCAGGTTGTCAATATGACGTTTGCGAACCTCTAACAGTTCACCTTCAAATGCGGGGGACAATACTTTGAAGCCTGATTTTTCAATTGCCTCTTGAAAGGGTTTTACTTCGGCTGAATCGATTCGGTCGTGTACGAGATAAATGGTTTTGCCACCCGTTTCGTCCAGGCTTTTACGCTCTTGCGAGTCGATCAATTCTTCGCGAACAATATTTTTAAAATCTTCGAGTGGATTTTGTAAAATCTCAGCACCTTCCTGAGCTTCGGTATCACGCTTCAGCATTTCAATAAATGCTTTTTGCTTGTCGCTGGCACTCTTAAGGTTTTGTGCAATCCAAATCAAGCGAGAGAATTCTTGTTTGCTTTGTTTTTTGACGATCGAGCATTCAGCCGCTAATTTATTTTGTATGTCTACAATCGATCGATCAGCACCTTCCGGTATCTCTCCATAGGCGCTGCCGATGAGGTGAATGGAAAGGCTACACTCTTCTAAATCTTTTTTTATATCCCGCTCGGCCTCATTGGCTTTTGTCGAT
This sequence comes from Cytophagales bacterium, assembly GCA_043757225.1. GTDB lineage: Bacteria > Bacteroidota > Bacteroidia > Cytophagales > Cyclobacteriaceae > ELB16-189. The sequence continues at coordinate 8,550 of JAYVPS010000309.1, forward strand.
AAGGTGTGGTTGGGCAATACCAGATAGCCGTGGCGTAATAATTCTCTTCTGATGATATTGCGTTGTATGGAAAGATCGTGACCGGTTTCTGCTAAATAGATAGTCTTTCTCTTGAAGATATTTTTTACCTCGGTTTTTGTTTCACCTTCTTTCATTACAATCAAGGCTTCGTGAATATCGTATGCCAGATCGACCATCTTCATCCAATATTGTTTTTCGGCCTCTTGGCTAAAGAAGTCAGAATATTCTTTTACTGCGCCTGTCTCGTCATCCAGTTGATACATTTCATAGCCAATGGAATCGCGCAAGCGAGGGGGTTGCTCCTGCAAGGTGAGGGGCGATTTTAAAACTTTGAAAATACGGTTTGTTTTCGAGCCAGATGTATTTTTGTGAAAAGTCTCTATCAAGTCTAAACAGCGGCCAGATTCCACGAATTCTTTCGTTAACACGGTCACTAAAATGGCGGCATTATCAAGAGCGGGTGCAGTGGCTGTATCAAACTCTGATTTAATAACGATATTGGGCTTGGTGCCTAATACTTGCAGCAGCATTAGCTCCAAAAATTTTTTGAACTGAGTTACCCAGCCTTGCTCGTTTTTCTTTGCTACCTCGTTGTCTTTCTCTGCGTAGGTAACGAGTACGTCAATTTCAAATGTCATATTATTTTCTGATTTTATTTTAAGATCTATGAATCGACACCAATAGTTTCTTTTTTATTTTCGGTTACGTTGCGTATGAGGCCTTGAGCCAAATCATAGTGGCTTGCCATTACGAAATAAAAATCCACTAAGTTGATTTTAAAAACGACCGCTCTGTTTTTCGCTTCAATTTGAGTAATGGCAGGGGTAGGGCCTTCGTGAAACAGGTCACCAAATACTTGGTCTTGATTTAACTCCTGCACCACTTCCTGGTTGTTCTTTAAAGTAGTGGTTCCGAAGGCCTGAATTAGTATAGGACTCTCACCGACTTGAATAGTAAGCTTTTCTCCGGGCTTCAAGGTTATCGGCAATATTTTGTCAGCCAAGTCGCTCAATATTTTGCCGGAAATACCTTGAAAAGCAGGTAACTTTTTGATCAGCATAACCATTTCAATTCCTAAAAAGAATCCGTCATCTAATCCATCCAGCAGTTGATTGTTTTCTAAAGCTGAGTCCAGAAATTTTTTGTCTTTATAAGGAAGGCGATCAGCCACTGTCTGATAGGCTGCTTTGTCTTTATTGTAGATTACCCAGGCGGTTGTCTCTTGTAATAATCTATCTTGATTAAACATTTGGCTGATCAATCCTCTACTTACTCTAAACTCAGGTACATAGGCAGTAGCCTGTACAGCACATACTTTTGTCCAGCGATTGTTGTAGTTGAAATCGCGGTTCATTATATAATTGATAGTTTGAATCGGATTGTAGTTTTCTCGCGGAAAGAAAATCTGGAGCTTTTCCAGTTTATCGCTCGTAGGAGAATCATCTAACAAAGGAATCAACTTTGGTTTGAGATCAGGTTCAACAAATAAATCCAATAATTCAAGTGCGTATTGTACGCTATCGGGTGTGCCTAATTCTACGTTAGTTCTTACCAATTGCACCGATTCTGGTTCGTAAAGAAGCGAAAGTAGCAACGTAATATGATCGTAGTTGTCGCGTATTTCTTCTTGCAATGCTTCTCGTACAAAGGAGTAATGTGGTAGTGCCGGAATTTCCTCCATGGCGGCCAGATTCCACAATGTTTTACTCATCTCAACATCGAGTAGATCCTTTACGGCCAGCGCTTCCCGTCCTGTTGCAGTATAATTAATGAGTCGAAGCGAATATAAAATTTGTTTGACGATACGCTTATCCGGATAATCGATTTTTTTCCAAAGCAATGGCATACCTTCTTTACCTCCAATATGTCCAATGATTTGAATCAGTTTGAGCATGACCAAATCATTTTGCCCCGATTTATGAAATGCTGTATCCAAATATGGTAATACAGGCTCTCCTGCCTCTTTTAATGCTGCTGCTGCCTGATGAGAATAGGCAGGGGAGGAAAGTAACTCCATTAACACACCCCATGTTTCGGGCTTCTTAACTTTGCGTGCTGTGAGCAGCGCCTCCGCCCGGACTTTTGGGTCAGGGTCGCGCATTAATTCCAGCAGCACAAAAATCGTTTTGCTGTTGGTGAGTTTTCGCATCAACTTGGCCACGAGCATGCGATCAGCCTGTTTTACTGATTTGCTCAACTTCATTAGCTTATCAGTAGAAATTGAGAGCAAGTCACTATCATCTGCAGCACCAGCCGCTTGTGAAGCAAGACCTTTCAGTTCATTGCCGTCAGCAGGCTGAAGACCTAGTTCTTGAATTTTAGAAATGGCAAATTGGCGAATCTTTTTATTTTGGCTATCGGCTAATTGAAGTAAAGAGGTTTCGAAAAGAGCCGGCTCCAATTTTTCCATTAGCTTAAGGCCGTAAACAACTTTTTCTTCGGCTGTGCTTCTTACTTCTTTTCCCAATACGCTATCCAACGTATATTCACGAACCACATCTTTCTCAACACTTAATTTATTCTTGAGCAAAGATGACTGGAGGGTTTCACGATAACCATGATACATCCGGTTGGTTACCCAATACCAAATTAAAAGGATCGGAATCGTAAAAAGGGTAATTGAAAGTAGGTTAAAAATATGGAATTGATTGATTAATACGATCAGTCCCCCCGCCACAGTACTGGCCAATGCGGTTACAATTCCTTCGATTTTTGTCTGGGCATCGATCTTGATTTCTTTGTCTATGGGGACATAGTAAAATTTAAAAGTTGGGTTGTCTAGGGCATCGCGCAACGAGTTGATAAACAACTTACTCATCGCGATGGCAATGAAGAAAAAGATTACAGAACCTTTGCCCGAAACGAGCGGATCGAATCCAAAGAATGAACCGAGTGCTAAGGCCGACCCGGTAAACAAGATTAATAATATAGGATTGATGATCAATGAAACTCTTAATCCATAGTCTTGATTGATTCGATCTGTTGCGAAGGTGGTAAACAAGAAACTAAAAATAACCACGGTGGCCTCGAAGAAACTTAAAAAGTATGGAAGGGAGTTGTTATCAAATTGAACCGTAGAAATATTGAAGAAGGAATAGTCCACAAATCGCAGAGCCACGGTGGAAACGATAATAAATACCGAAAGCAACATAACATACCGATTTCCAAAAAACTGACCTATTGATAATTTTTTGATATCCGATTCAGATTTAATAATCGAGCGCTCTTTGGTTAAGTATTTATTAGATAAAACAATAAAGAGAATCGAGTATCCAA
>JAYVPS010000310.1:0-11820 GCA_043757225.1 Cytophagales bacterium
GGGCTACTGGTAACTCAATGATCATTTTTAGTTTGTCGCCAAAGCGAATCTGCTGCAAGTAGATATAGGATTCTAAAAACTGTAATTCTTCCTGCAGCGGTACTAATTCTTTATCTCTTGAATCTAACACGTAGCGATACACTTCTGAAAGTTGTTTAATAAACTTCGCAGCCTTATCCTGATCTTGATAGACTAGATTGGTGAGGGCATTCAAACTATTAAAGAGAAAGTGCGGATTGACTTGATTTTTCAAACTTTCATATTGTGCCCGCACACTTTCTTTTTGCAACCGCTCCGAGTTAACAGCAGAAGCCTTCCAACTAATCAAGAACTCCCGACCATGAAGAAACAGTGAAATAAGGAATGTGATGACCAAGGATTGAAATATAATCTCCGAGTAATCGTCAAACCGTAAGTATAGAAAATATTCCGAGACTTTAATAATTAGGATCACAATGGAAACTGTGTAAACGACAGTACTAATTATTCCTACAATTAGCCTTCGCAAAGGAAACTCGACCCATGATATTTTTTTGGTGACAAAGTGACCCAGTTCAGCATTCCCCAGCCAAAGTGCTGCCCAAATGAAAGAAGACCACAGAGAGATTCTGGTAAATTGAGAAAAATCAGAACGACAACTTGTGCAAGCCAGATAGGTGCTGGCAAGCGAACCTACAAAAGAAATTGCCAGAATTGCCAGGAAATTTAAAAGAGTCTTGTATCGCTGGGCGGTTGGTTGATTGTGCATTCTTTGTAAATATAACTTATCAATCCAGAGTTACGCAAACCTAAGAAGACCCTGAGTATCCTATGAATAGAAGGATGTCTTAATTAATCGCCACCAAAAAGTGAATTGATCATTTCGATTTCAATAGTCTGGTTATCTTTGATGAATTCAAACTCACATTTTTCAAAGCTTGGCCCTCCAAATTTTGGACGAAAATTATTGGAAAAGGCAAATGGCTCTGTTGGAATGCCAAATATTTTTGTGTCGAGTTCACCATTGCCGTTAACATCCTGGTAAATCGCCACCGCGTATTTCCCATAAGAAATATCACGGAATGTAATTGTTTGCAAACTGCTTATACTTTCTACAGACTGACTTTTCACCAGATTTTTACTGTCATCTGGAAATTTTTCTCCTGGCTTGTAGATTGATATGTTTATTTTTCCTTTCTTTTTTATGTTTGACAAAGATACCGTTAAGGTGCCTTTTTCTAGGGGGCAATAGCCGGTGGAGAATAGCATTATCAATGTTACAATGAGCAGAGTAATTGGTTTCATTTTTTTTAAAGTTAGTGGTTATTTCATTTACTTTCGGTAGGTTATTGACACTGCTTTACTAATCCATCAGACATCCCTTTTCCCCATTGTGGCGCCAGCGGATTTTCAGCTTTATACGTTGTGAATTTTTCCAATGATTTTTTAGCCGTTGCACAGGCATCGGTTGTTGGCGAGCCCATAAAGTTTGCTACGCCCATTTGCATTTGTGCCATGAAGGCAAGGGTGCGCGGGTTTTCAGGATTCATTCCAAGCGCTTTGCTATACGTTTGAAAGGCCATGCCAGAATATTGTTGTCCGCGGGTGCCCGGGTCTACCGTTACACGAATCATGTGAACAAAACCTTCTAAGGCTACCAACTCAGATTCATTTGGGTTAATGCCCTTGCCGGTTTCAATGGATGCCAGAGCTTTGTCAAGATAGGCATCTTTTTTAGCTCCTTCTTGTTCTTTGTTGGCCATCATCACTGATCCGAACGCACTATAGTAGTAAGGCTCCCATTTGGTCTTTTCCGCAGCGGCTATTCGGTCAAACGTATTTACTGCTGACTGATATTGCTCGATTGTCTGAGCGGCATACACTGCTTGAATTTGTTTTCCCATCTGTTCGAAATATTTCTCGTCAGTTGCGGTTGCATAGACAGAAATTACGAGGGCGAGAATTAAGGTGATCGTTTTCATAGTTGTTTTAGTTTTAGTTTATTTTTCTTGATACTTTCTACTTTCTACTACCGACTATCAACTATAAATTCGGCAACTGCCCAATACTTTTATTCTTAGAAAGTGTAATGAACACGCCCACAAACAAAAACCGATCGGCTGCCTGGCGTATTGGTCGACTTGCATACACACTATTGGCATCGGGCGAAAGGCTGAAGTCATATCCAAAGATATTATCATGACCCAATAAGTTTGTGCAAGAGAAGTAAAAGATCAGATTGGGCTTTGGTAAATAGGCAATGTTAAGACTCAAATCTTGGTAGGAGGGCGTTCTGTCGGAATTAAATTTTTCATTGTTTGGATTGTAGTAAGGCCTTCCACTGCTGTAACTATAAGTAAAGCCCACCTGACTTTTTACCTTGGAGATAAAATGTTTGTACACAAAAGAGAAATTGTGGTTCGAAGCAAAGCTTGGCACAGACGACACCGGGAAGTTTAAATAATCACGCTCAGTATCTAAATATGAATAAGAAACCCAATAGTCAACATTTTTTATCGTTTGGTTGTCCCGCCAGAAAAGTTCTACCCCTTTTGCATAACCGCTGCCGGCATTGTTCATCGAGGCGAGATCCAGGCTGGAATACTTTATTAGGCTGAAATATTTTTTGTAATACGTTTCCACTCGGAACGTTCTGCGGTCAGTAATGACTTGATAGTTGAGAATAAAGTGTTCAGCTTTTTCTGGATCGAGTTGGTTGTTGATTCTCACATATTGGTTTTTGGCTGTTTGCCGGAACTGCCCGTAGGCGAAGGAAAACTGGCCTTTTTTGCCTGGCTTGTACGCCATCGAAAAACGTGGGTCAAGGCTTGTTTGATTGATTAGATTATTTTGTTCCACACGAGCACCTGCTTTCATTACAAAATGGCGGCTGCTGAAAAATTCTGCCTCTATAAATCCCGCAGCCAGTGATTCGCGAAATGAAGCCGTTTGCAATTGATTGAACGAATTGATTCGCGTGGCTTCATAATTACGATCATAATACTCTACACCAAACCTAAGTTCTAGTTTATCGAAAAAAGATTTTTCAAAAGCTGTTTTTGCGTGAATACCTTTTTCTGTTTCGCCCAACGGAACACTCTCTAATTCAAGATTGTTTTGGTTAAACGTGTACGAAAGTCCACCGCGCACACTCCATGTTTTGTTTAGCGATTGTTGGTACGAAGCATTGCCATAACGATAATTATTGGTGAGGTCATATTTAAGTTTGTTCGGAGGATACGCAACGGCATGATTGTACATTGAAAAATTGGAGCTGTTGAAATTTCCGAAGAATTTGAAAATTCCGTCTTTACCAACCTGTTGACGGAAAGCACCACTTGCCTCTAAGGAGACTGGTGCGGCAATCCAATCAATACGCTGATCAACTAATCCAACATAGGGTCGCAAATCAGTGTACTGTATTTTCCCTGTTACAGAGCTACGTTTCCAAGCTTGTGTGTGCGCCACATCGCCCCCGACTGATAAAATTCCTATGTCGGTTTGGTTTATTTCTGCTTTGTCGCGGGAGTTTAGCACCAATGCAGACGATAGCGCCTGACCATATTCGGCAGAATAGCCGCCCGTACTAAAGCTCGTGCCTTTAAACATGAAAGGCAGAAACCTTCCGCGCGAAGGCGTGTTGGGCGCTGAAGGGCCATAGGCATCCAACACCGCAATACCATCAATAAAAGTGCGTGTCTCATTGCTATCGCCACCACGTACAAACAACCTTCCGCTCTCGCCCACCTTTTGTGTACCAGGCAATGTATTTAGCGCACCGGCTATATCGGCTGTAGCGCCAGCGGTGGTAGCAATGTCTAATGGTTTTAAAATCGTTCTGCGTTTTTCTTCTCCTGCTGTGAATGATCCGGCCGAAATCGTTACGCCATCCAACATATTTACTTCTTCCTGTAATACAATTTCAAGAGTTACGTCCTTTGCTTTCAACTCTACAGGAAAAGAGATTGTTTTGTACCCAACAAACGTGACCACCAATTTTTGCGACCCTGTTTCGGTGGTGAAAAAAGAAAATTTTCCATCTGATGAAGTGCTGGTGCCATCGTATGAACCTTCTATCAACACATTAGCTCCTGCAATGGCCTCGCCCTTTTCATCTTTTACGAAGCCTGTAATATTTATCTGGGCCACGGTGGCCAAGCTGAATAACAGTGTGAGCAGGAGAGCGAAAATTTTTTCCATTGTGTAGTCCTCTTTGGCGATTACACGGTAAAGATTGGCAGCCGAATGCTTTTTGCATAGCCAAACCTACCCAAGTGTCGCTTAGGGTAGATGAGATGTAAGTTTTCAGCATTTGATTTTTCGGCAGCTCCCGGATATTCGTTAACTGGACTAGCGTAGGATTAATTTTTTATTCAAACGCGCAAAAGAAGCTAAGAAAAACGCAGCGTTTTATCGTTAGTGTAATTCCAGATAGGTAAAGGCAGCAAAAATAAGTTAGGGAAACTATTGGCCGAACCATTAATTTCACTGAACGGAGAACCTGATATTGTTTTGGATAAACCTTCGCATTTTACCGATTTCAAACCGACAAATGTGTTTGAAAAATGAGCGACCGTTGAAGTGGCTGACTTTGATAACGTTCCTAACGGTATGGAAACTTTTACATTACCAGTAGGACTGTATGCAGTTTTTGACCATAAAGGTTTGAGTAACGACAACGGCATTTTTCAATATATTTTTGGGACTTGGTTGCCAAACTCTACCTACCAATTGGACGACAGACCGCATTTTGAAATTTTAGGAGAAAAGTATAGAAACAACGACCCAGCTTCAGAAGAAGAAATTTGGGTTCCGATAAAGCCGAGAGATGCAAGCTTGATTAATGGGAGTGCTAAAAAATTATAGAAAGTTTATATCTTCGTTTTGCCGATAGGAAATTTTATTTTCGTTGCTGACTTAAAAAAATTTAATCATTGGGCTTATTATCTTTTTTGAAACCTGATAAACCGGTATTATACCCCGACAAAGTCTGGAAGACAATGCCTCTTGCAATAAAGGGCATGATAGCGGATGCCTTGGTACACATAAAAAGTAATGAAGTGCCTTTGGTATTCTGTTATTTCGAGGAAACAACAAAAGAGGTGATTTCCTTTTTAACTTCAGCCGGTGTTCCTCATTTTTATTTGAGCAGCGAAACGGTGGATGCTGCCGCTGAACAAAGTAACGTAGTATTTGTTGGGGATGCATCGCTGATACTTTCTTCTGATAGCCTGATGAGATTTACGCTATCTGTAAAAAGCAAGATTCATTTTTTATTTAAGCGTCATTACCCGCTTCCAACAAAAGAGAGGGAATTCACAGAAAGATTAGCCAAGTCTCATCCTCAATCTGTGATTACTTTTTACTCATCAATCGATGACCAGGCTTTTGAGCCTTTTGGCACAGAACGCATCAAGGCTGTTTTGGATACAATGGGTTTAAAGCCCGATGAGTGCATCGAACATACTTTAGTGACTAAATCAATGGCTCGCGCCAGAGCAAAAATTGAAAGCAGGGTGAACTCGGAGATTAAAACGAAATCGGAAAGTGAGTGGTTCTTAAAAAATGTAAAGAAATAAAGCAGTTGTGACTTTAACTATTACCGCTGAGGTTTAAACAATGATAGAAGTATAAAGCCAGATTGAAAATCCACAGTTTATGAAACTACATACGCTCACCATTGTCTTGGTATTTTCTACCTACATGTTATCTGCTCAAACCGTTCCCAAAGAGACGGGATCACATGTAAGTCAATTCGATGCGCAGGTCGCGCTTGATTTCCATAACAAAGCAAGAAAGGATGTGGGCATTCCTCCACTACAATGGTCGCCTGACTTGGCTAAGTATGCACAGGCATGGGCTGACAACCTCGCAAAAAATAATTGTGGTTTTAAACACAGGCCAGACTCTGGTGAATGGAAGCAAGTGCATGGAGAAAATATTTTTAAGGGTAGTGGCGCAATTTATAAAGCCTTAAGCGCTTCAGAGGGTTGGTATAGCGAAATTAAAGATTACAAGCATGGCCCCATTTCAGATATTAATTGGCCGATAGCGGGGCACTACACGCAAATGGTATGGAAAAATACGACTCAAGTGGGCATTGCTTCCTCCACCTGTAGTAATGGTGCAATTATTATTGTGGCCAATTATGATCCGGCCGGCAATTATCTGGGCCAGAAAGCGTATTAATTTTTTTGAACTATGCGGAAAATAGTTTGATTACCCCGGTCAAAAATGCGATGGTGCCCACTATGATCATTAATAAATATAGCAGTATGCCTTCGCAAAATATTATTGATTCTTCAGGTTTTTTAGAGTTCACATATAGTTGGATTTTGTTATGGCTGTCGGGAAAAGGGGCCTCATAAAATTTATTCCATATTTATTCGTTGAACGATTGTCATTTGAATTGCGGCAAAGAATTTGGTAACTTTTCGCATTGTTTAAACTGCCATGATCAAACTATTTCTTTTAGCCAGCTTTTTATACCATTCACCTTCTGATTCGTTGCGTCTGGTGACGATCAATGGAAAGCAATTTATTATTCACCAGATTGAGAGCAAGGAAACGCTCTATTCTATTTCCAGACGATATGGAGTGCCTGTTACTATTATTTTAGAGAATAACTCGGCCTCAGACGGTGGTTTAGCTGTTGGGCAATTGTTGAAAGTGCCGTTTTCACCAAAACCTAAGATTGTTTCATCTGGCGGCTCCAAGCATGTGGTGGCGGCCAAAGAGACCTTGTTCTCTATCTCCAAACAATACAATGTTTCTGTTGACGAATTGAAGACATGGAACAACCTTACAGATAATTCGCTTGCGTTGGGGCAAGAGTTGATAGTGGGCAAAAGAGTAGCACCAACAACTGTTGCCACTATTGCTCCTCTGAAATCGGTGAGTAGCACCCATACTGTGGGCACTAAGGAAACAATGTACTCCATTGCCCGTCAGTATTCGGTTACGATTGAGCAGTTGAAGCAATGGAACAGCTTGTCAACAGACGAATTGAAGGTGGGCCAACTATTGATTGTGATCCAGCCGAAGTATCAGACAACTACTATTCCAACGGAAGTGAGGCAAACAGCGCAAGTCGTAAAAGAGCCTCTGGTTGTTAAAGAGCCCGCTATTGCCTCAGCTCAACCATCTATCGTGCCGATCAAAATTTCTGAAAAAGTAATTGGTACGGATGAAATTAAGGAAGGTGGTTCGGCCGAATTGATTGAAGGCACCGATGGAAATCGAAAATACCTCGCACTTCATCGCACCGCCAAAATGGGTTCGATTCTAAAAGTTCGTAATGAGCAAAATAATCGCGAAGTATTTGTGCGTGTGATGGGCTCATTGCCGGGCGAAGTAAGCAGCGATGTAGTCATTAGAATTTCTAAGTCTGCGTATGATCGATTAGGCGCAGCGGATTCGAAGTTTAAGGTCGAGGTTATTTATTACAAATAGATTTCGTGAGCATCAGGGCAACGATTATCCTATCTTGTCTTACTCTTAGTGGCTTTTCGCAGAATCTCGTACTTAACTCAAGTTTCGAGGAATTTTTTCAATGCCCCGGATCGTACAATTATGCTGTTGATGGAAAGTTGGCACCGGGTTGGTTCTCGCCTACCACTGGCACACCCGATTTATTTAATGTTTGCAGCAAGGGAGATGCAGGTGTACCTACCAATTGGGCGGGCAGCACTAAGGCACTAAGTGGGGTAGGATATGGAGGCATTTATGTCTTTTTGAAAAGCCGTAAAAACTACCGTGAGTATTTACAAAACGAATTGACCCAACCACTGGTGGGTGGAGGTAAATATTATGTGGAATTTTATTTTAAGCTCTCCTCCAATTCAAAGTATAGTATTGATAGGATTGGCTTTTTGTTATCAGACTCAGCCCAATGGCAAAAACAAGATATAGTATTTAATGCCAAGCCGACTTATGAGTTGGTGATGGCCTCAGCGTATATGCGCTCTACAGGTACTTGGATAAAGTGCAGTTATGCGCTGGAGGCAAAGGGCGGAGAGAGATATTTGACCATCGGAAATTTTTCTTCTAACGAAAAAACTCGCGACTCTAAAATTCATTTTTCCAAAGCGAAAGAGACAATGCTTGACCAAGCTGCTTATTTTTTTATTGATGACGTGAGAGTTGTAAGAACAGACGAGCCTCGGCCTCAAAAGCCAACTACGCTTACAGGGTATCCCGATGTGAAATTGAATGTAAGCTATATTCTGCGAAATATTATGTTTGAGTTTGATAGTTATCAGTTAGTGGATTCTTCGTTTAATGAGCTGAATAAGTTAGTTTCTATTCTTAAGGAGAAGCCAACTTGGAACGTGACGCTAACAGGGCATACCGATGAACGCGGCACAAACGAGTACAACCAAAAACTTTCTGAAGACCGTACCAAAAGCATTCGTGACTATTTGTTTACGAAAGGAATTGATTCGAATCGAATTATTGCGCAAGGGGAAGGAAAGCGAAGGCCTCTGGTGTTAGGTACCGATGAGGCTTCGCATGCAATTAATCGGAGGGTAGAGTTGAAATTTTTGAAATAACGACATGACTAAGAAGAGGCTTCAACAAATACTTAGTCTCAAAGATTTTCTTGACTCTAAGGTAGAGCAGTTCAATCGTCCGGGGTTTATTGAGTTGGATCCGATTTCCATTCCGCATCGCTATAAAAAGAAACAGGATATTGAAATTGCCGGATTGATCGCTGCAATGTTAGCTTGGGGTCAGCGGAAAACAATAATCAACAAAGGCAAAGAATTATTGGAGATGATGGAGAATTCGCCTCATGAGTTTTTGCTTCATCATAAGGAAAATGATTTGAAGCCTTTTATAAAGTTTAAGCATCGTACGTTCAATACAACTGACACGCTTTATTTTATTGACGCTCTTCGAAACATTTACAGGAAACATCAATCGCTTGAGGAAGCATTTTTAGTCTCGCCAACAGATGGCAATGTGGAGAAAGGTCTTATCCATTTCCATCATTTATTTTTCAGTTTAGAGCATGCGCCAGCCCGTACTCGTAAGCACATCTCCACCCCTGAAAGAAAATCAGCTTGCAAGCGGTTGAATATGTATTTGCGCTGGATGGTGCGGCAAGACAATAAGGGTGTCGACTTTGGCTTGTGGAAAAAAATTTCGCCTGGCCAGTTGGTATGCCCATTAGATTTACACGTGGAGCGAGTAGCAAGAAAATTGAAGCTTCTATCTGGGTCGCAAGCCAATTGGCAAACTGCCATTGAGCTTACTAACAACTTAAAATTGCTTGATCCACTAGACCCTGTGAAATATGATTTTGCGCTTTTTGGATTGGGGATTGAGGAGGGATTTTGAGCGAATAAAGTGCAAGGAGATTACCTTAGGCTATTTTTAACGAAGTCATTGATACGGAACCCATCACCGTTTTATCGTTGAAGAAAGAGATCGATTCTTTTTCTTCTTTTAATCCTAAAATATAAATCAAAGGCAAGTAATGCTCTGGTGTTGGAATGGCCAACTTGGCGGCTTCGCCCAATTTTGAATAGTGAATAAGCGGTTGATGATTGCCTTGACGAATCAACGATTTAAAAGTCTCATTCATTTCAGTAGCCCAATCATAGCTCTTGTTTGGCTGCTGCCTAATTTAGTACACCTAAGTTGTGCACCATGTTGCCACTACCGACAATCAAAACACCCTTTTTTCTTAGGCTATTGATTTCTTTGGCCAGTTCGTAATGAAATTGAGGGTCTTTCGTGTAGTCGATACTCAATTGCAAAACTGGAATATTGGCTTTAGGGAACATTCTCTTCACCACCGACCAAGTTCCGTGGTCGAGGCCCCACTCGTGATCAAGTCCAACGGAAGTTTTGTGAATTAATGAAGCAGTTTCTTTAGCTAATGACGGATTGCCAGATGCTGGGTACTGAACATCAAAAAGTGGTTTTGGAAATCCATAGAAGTCGTGAATGGTGCGCGGCCTTTCCATAGCAGTGGTAAACGTACCGACAGTGTACCAATGAGCGGAAATGCAAAGAACAGCTGAAGGAGGGTCAATCTCTTGGCCTAATTTCTCCCAGCTTTCGCTGAATTCGTTGTCTTCGATTCCATTCATGGGCGAGCCGTGGCCAATGAAGAGGAGCGGGGTTTTCTTTTCTTGGGAGGGAAGTGTGTCAGTAAATTTTTTGAGATCGTTGAGTTGGTTCATTTTTCAATGATTGTAGTTCTAAACAGAGAAACACAAAGAAAAGTTGCGGTAGCAAATAAACACTCTTATTTTCTTATTTTTGATATTGAAAATATGAGTGTACTCCAAAATTTAATGAAGGAAGTTGACGCTTTGCGCGATCAATTGGAAACGTTGAAACCACTAAAGGCTGCCGATGAAGAAAGGCTTTGGAAAAAATTCAGGCTGGAATGGAATTACAACTCAAACCACCTAGAAGGGAATACTTTGACCTATGGCCAGACCGAATTGCTCTTGATTTTTGACAAGACCACAGGCGATCATGAAATGCGTGAATATGAGGAAATGAAAGCTCACGATGTAGCGTTGAAAATGGTGGTGGACTATGCGAAGGATAATTCTCGCGAATTGACAGAAGCAGATATTCGGGAATTCAATAAACGTATTTTGGTTCAACCTTTTTGGGGCAATGCCCAAACGCGCGATGGTCAACCGACTCGGAAATTGATTCAGCCTGGCGAATATAAAAAAGAACCCAATTCGGTAAGACTACAAAACGGTGAGATGTTTCACTATGCTTCACCAGAGGAAACACCGGCCAAGATGAACGAGTTGGTAGATTGGCTTCGAAATGCCTCTGCTGAAAAAAGACTTCACCCTTTGCAAATAGCAGCTCAGCTTCATTATGATTTTGTTCGCATTCATCCTTTTGATGATTGTAATGGAAGAACTTCTCGGTTATTGATGAATTATGTATTGATGCGTAATGGATATCCGCCAGCGATCATCAAATCGGCCGATAAGAAAAACTATTTGAATGCTTTGAATAAAGCAGATGTTGGAGAGTTGGATTCTTTTATCCAATATGTTGGAGAACAACTTGTTTGGTCTATCTCAATCGCTATCAAAGCATTTAAGGGTGAGTCAATAGAAGAGGTTGATGATGTAAAAAAGGAAATATCCGTTATAACAAAGAGACTTGATGCAGGACATCCTAAAAGTAAACATCCAGCAATAATTTACGAAACATACAAAGTTTTTTCAAAAAATGTTTGGGATGATCTTCGGAATAGAATTAAAGAGTTTGACAAGTTATTCCCAGAAAGAAAGGAATTCTATTTTGTTAATCATTCTCCAGAATCATATGAAAAGAGAAATATGCGTGAAGATCCCTTTGTAAAATCAACTGGTCCAACTAAGTTGAAAATATTTGGTCATGATATTTATGATGATGATATAAAAATTATAGAATGGAGAATGATTCTATACGGATTAAGGGGAGCTTCGAAAAAACCTAATATTGAATTAGAGTCACAGCTTATTTTTGATATTGATAAATACCATTTTAAATTATTAATTGAATCCAAAATTTTTTTTGAATCAATATTCGATTACGGAAATTTTATTAATGATGCTGATGCAATGAATGCTTTGAGCGTACTGATAAATGGAATTCTTGATGAAATAAAATTAAGAACGCATGAGACTTTCTAATTTAAGATGGGTGCATTCCAAATTGTCGCGGATTTACGAGGCGTTCCTATGGAACGCTGTCTTCAATTTATTTCCAACCCTACTACCCGCGATACGTCCCGAAGGGACGATTGGTGGGTAGAAAAGATAGCGAGAGTGCATTTTACGTTCCGTTAGGAACGTTTCGTGCCGCGAC
>JAYVPS010000311.1:0-11816 GCA_043757225.1 Cytophagales bacterium
CTAAGACTAACCAGCGCTCCTTCCTTTAAAGAGTAGGAAGAAACCTGAATGGCATTGAAAGGATATTGGGTGAGTAAGTAGCTGATCAGGCAACAGGCCACTACAATCATATCGACTCGCAATTCGATCATGCCATGAATTTGAAGTCGCTCACTTCTATTTTTTAAAATCAGTTCTTCAAAAATTTCATAAAAAGCAGCAATTGTCAGTGGTGTCTCTGTGCTGTTGTTTGACAGGATATCATTTTTGATGCAATAAATATCGCTAAGCGTGTCAAACGTTCCGGAAGAACCAACCAATGTTTTTGGTAGATGAATTCTTAATTGAGTTAGTAGTGGTTGTAAAGCGGAATCGAAAAATTGATCGAGCATTTTTATTTCTTCTGATGAGATTGGATCGTGTTTCTGAAATTTTTCCAGCAACCGCTGTGCACCGATGTCGAAACTATGCTTCCAGAAGATCTCAGCATCGTTCCCAATAATAAATTCCACGCTTCCACCACCAATATCAACAATTAATGACTTTTCTTTACCCAGCTTCACCGCTGCTCTTACCCCTAGGTATATTAATTCCGCTTCCTCTTCCCCCGAGATAATTTTTGTTTCAATACCCGTTACATTTTTTATTTTTTGGATGACCTCATTTCCGTTATTTGCGCTGCGCAGGGCACTGGTTCCAAAGGCCATCACCTTCTCAACTCCCATTTCTTTAAGGGTAGTTTGAAAATCGCTAATGGCTTTGATTGCTCTCTCAACTCCCTCCTCCATAATAATGTTTTGATTAATGCCACCCATACCAACTTTAGCAGGCACACGGTTTTGATAGATAATAGTATATTGATTATCCACTCTTTCTGCCACTAGCAGGTGAAAAGTGTTAGTCCCCAAATCAATAATCCCGATCTTATCCATTCTCAATTGACAGTAATAACTATATTTCGGCAAGTTTAGTTTTAAGTTATGTCAAAGAAAGCATCTGATCATCCTCTGCAAGAAAAATTTAACGAACTCGACCGCAAAAATGCTGAATCGCTACTGGGCGGAGGCCAAAAGCGGATTGATCAGCAACATGCCAAAGGAAAACTTTCGGCAAGAGAGCGAGTTGCGCTCCTGTTGGATGAAGGATCATTTGAGGAATTGGGCAAGTTTGTAATGCACCGCAGCAAAGATTTTGGGTTAGACAAAGAGCATTATTTGGGCGATGGGGTAGTTACTGGATACGGCACTATCCAAGGCCGATTGGTGTATGTCTTTTCGCAAGACTTTACGGTTTTTGGAGGATCGCTTTCAGAAACGCATGCCGAAAAGATTATTAAGGTAATGGACTTGGCGATGAAGAATGGTGCGCCTATTATTGGATTAAACGATTCAGGGGGAGCACGCATTCAAGAAGGAGTGGTTTCACTCGGTGGTTATGCTGATATTTTTTATCGTAATGTGATGGCCTCGGGCGTAGTGCCACAGATTTCGGCAATCATGGGGCCTTGTGCGGGTGGTGCTGTGTATTCCCCGGCCATGACCGACTTTATCTTTATGGTAGAAAACACCTCGTTCATGTTTGTAACTGGACCGAATGTAGTAAAAACGGTAACTCACGAAAATGTAACGGCCGAAGAATTAGGCGGAGCCTCTACTCATAGTACGAAGAGCGGGGTTACCCATTTTGCTTGCGCCAATGAGGTAGAATGCCTCAACCAAATCAAACAACTTTTTAGTTACATTCCACAAAATTGTGAAGATAACGCGCCACGATTGGAATATACTCCCACAGATGAAAAGCGTCCTGTACTAAATGATATTATTCCGGCTAACCCCAACCAACCATATGATATGCGGGAGGTGATCAATGGGATAGTAGATGAAAATTCTTTTTTTGAAACGCATAAAAATTTTGCTGAGAATATTGTTGTGGGCTTTGCCCGATTGGCTGGCAGAAGTATTGGAATTGTTGGAAATCAGCCTGCCTCTCTTGCGGGAGTTTTGGATATTGATAGTAGCGTAAAAGCAGCAAGGTTCGTTCGCTTTTGTGATTGCTTTAATATTCCGTTGTTGGTGCTGGAAGATGTGCCGGGTTTTTTGCCTGGAACGGATCAAGAGTGGAATGCCATCATTACCAACGGAGCAAAATTGCTCTACGCATTTTCTGAGGCTACTGTGCCACGTGTAACGGTCATTACCCGCAAGGCGTATGGAGGTGCGTATGATGTGATGAACTCCAAACACATTGGAGCCGATCTTAATTACGCCTGGCCTACAGCCGAGATTGCGGTGATGGGTGCGAAAGGCGCAGCAGAAATTATTTTCAAGAAAGAAATTTCAGAGGCAGCTAATCCGGAAGCAAAGCTTAATGAAAAAGTAGAAGAGTATACAAAGAAATTCACGAACCCCTATCGTGCAGCGCACCGCGGGTATGTTGATGAAGTTATTTATCCTGATCAAACACGCGAGAAATTAATCAGGGCATTTCAAATGTTGGAAAACAAAGTGGCCAAACTGCCAAAGAAGAAACACGGGAATATCCCCCTATAAAAGTTAAATAGAATGACTAACAACTCTCTTATGGACAAAAAAAGTAAAAAATTCCTCTTCGATTATCTCAACAACTCATCTCCTACAGGTTTTGAATCATCAGGTCAGCAGATATGGCTGGATTACCTGAAGCCATATATCAACGAGCATATGGTGGATGTTTATGGTACAGCCGTGGGTATCATTAATCCGAAAGCAAAATATAAGGTAGTGATAGAAGCCCATGCAGATGAGATCAGTTGGTTTGTGAACTACATCACCGAAGAGGGCTACATCTATGTGAGGCGCAACGGAGGTTCCGATCATCAGATTGCCCCGTCTATGCGTGTGAATATCTACACCGACAAAGGAATTGTAAAAGGAGTGTTTGGCTGGCCTGCCATTCACGTGCGCGATGCAGGCAAAGAAGAGGCTCCTAGTCTGAAGAACATCTTTATTGACATTGGTTGCGAGAATAAGAAAGAAGTGGAAGCCATGGGCGTACACGTAGGCTGCGTTATCACTTTCGTGGATGAGTTAATGGAAATGAATAAAAACTATTTGGTAGGCCGCGCCCTTGATAATAGAATGGGTGGGTTTATGATAGCTGAGGTGGCGCGCAGACTTAGTGAAAACAAGAAGAAACTGCCCTTTGGACTCTATATTGTTAATGCGGTGCAAGAAGAAATCGGTCTGCGCGGAGCAGAAATGATTTCCCGCAGGATAAAGCCAGATTTGGCTATCTGTACAGATGTTACCCACGATACCGGTTCACCTATGTATAATAAGAAGGAAAGCGGAAACCTTAAATGCGGACTCGGCCCAGTAGTTTGCTATGGCCCTGCTGTCCAGAATAATGTGCTGAAGATGATCATTCAGACTGCACAAAAGAAAAAACTGCCCTTCCAGCGCCAGGCTGTTTCCCGCTCTACGGGCACAGATACGGATTCTTTCGCCTATTCAGCCGAGGGCGTTGCATCCGCCCTGATCTCCTTGCCACTAAAATACATGCATACCACAGTGGAGACAGTTCATAAGGACGATGTTGAAAATGTAATTAATCTGATCTATGAGGTTCTTTTGCAAGTAAAACCAGGTCAGGATTTCCGCTATTTGAAGTAAAATGCCTAAAAAAGGCTCTTTTGGGTTACCATAAAGTGTTCGGAATCCATTGCGTTGACGAACAGGCACAAAATATTACATCCGATAGGAATCTCTAAAGGTAGAACTCGCCAGAATATTGGCAGGCTCTACCTTTGTGCCAACAAAAACCCAAAAATAAAAAATTATGAAATCAGTAAAATTTATCATCCTATCATTTTTAGTTGTCTTATTCCTTTTGGTTGACTCAAAAACATTCGCGCAAGAAAAACCTTTGCATGAAGTTTATTCGGCAATGGTTTTTAATTTCACCAAATATGTCCAATGGCCTGATAATACAGAGTCAGGTGATTTTGTCATCGGAGTTGTTGGTAATGAAGAGATGTTCAAAACCCTCTCTACTTGGTATTCAGGTAAAGCAAAAGGAGCGAAGAAGTATGTTATCAAAAGCTTCAAAAATGCTGCTGAAGTATCAGAATGTCATATTGTATTCATTGACAGGAGCAAGAGTGGTGAATTTGAATCGATCCAAGGTAGGGTAAAAGGAAAGGGCACGTTGATAGTGACTGACCGTAATGGATTGTGCGCAAAAGGAAGTGGCATCAACTTTAAAACAGTTGATAATAAACTTAAGTTTGAATTGAATCAACAGGCTATTGAGGCTTCCAATCTTAAGGTTTCAAGCTCGCTAATTTCCATGGCCATCTTGATCTAATAAGTTGAATTATCAGCAATTTTTTAAAAAACCTAGGCTATTGCTTGGGTTTTTGTTCAGTTGAAACTTTTGATTAATTGGTTTAGCTTTGCTGACATTATGAGGAAACTTGCTTTTTCTATATTTCTGAGTGTTTATTGGCTAACAGCATTTTCACAGCAGGAAAAACCAATGTCAGAAATTCATGCTCAAATGATATATAACTTTATTAAGTATATCCAGTGGCCCAGTGAAGGCGAAGCGGGCGAATTTGTTGTAGGGATTATCGGTGAAGATGACGTATTCAACACCCTTAAAAGTTATTATGATGGGAAACCAAAAGGGGCAAAAAAATATTCAATCCGCAAGTTAGCGTCAGCTGATGAAGCTGCGACTTGTGCCGTTGTCTATGTCGGTAAAAACAAAAGTGGTCAGTTT
This sequence comes from Cytophagales bacterium, assembly GCA_043757225.1. Classification (GTDB taxonomy): domain Bacteria; phylum Bacteroidota; class Bacteroidia; order Cytophagales; family Cyclobacteriaceae; genus ELB16-189. The sequence continues at coordinate 4,741 of JAYVPS010000311.1, forward strand.
GATGCCGTTAAAACCGCTGCATCTGGCAAACCAATTTTAACGATTACTGATAGTTCCAATTTAGGTAGGAAAGGCAGCTGCATTAACTTTAAAGTATTGGATGGAAAGTTGAAGTTTGAGTTGAACCAGGCTTCTATCACTTCTTCTACTTTAAAAGTTTCAAGTCAGTTGTCCAGCATGGCGATCCTTTTGTAGGCTCTTTTTGTGGCTTATTGTGAATTTACCGATCAGCTAGGTCGAGCGGTAAGAATTAACCTCCCTCCCCAACGGATTATTTCTCTAGTACCCTCTCAAACAGAATTGTTGTTCGATTTAGGCTTGGCCGACAAAATAGTTGGCATCACTAAATTTTGCATCCATCCTCAAGAGTGGAGTAAAACAAAGACCAAGATTGGGGGTACTAAAAATTTCAGACTGGATGAAATTAAGAAGCTTCAACCCGACTTAATTATTGGCAACAAAGAAGAAAATTATGAAGAGAGCATTTTAGAATTGGAAAAGACCTATCCAGTTTGGATGTCGGATGTTTCTTCTTTTGAACAAGCATTGGAAATGATTCAATCCTTGGGTGAAATCACTACTTGCGAAAAGCAGGCGCAAGAGATAATTCAATCAGTTGTGGTTTCTTTCGATAAACTAAAGCGAAATCCTTTAGCCAGTGTTCTCTACCTGATTTGGAAATCACCCTGGATTGCGGTAGGCAGGAATACATTTATTGATAATATGCTTTCCAAAATAGGGTTAGAGAATTCAATTCAACTCAATCGCTATCCCGAACTATCAGAAGATCAGATTCAAAGGCTACATCCGGATATTGTCATGCTTTCATCAGAGCCTTATCCTTTCAAAGATCGACACCTTGTGGAACTACAAAAGCTATTGCCGGATTCAAAAATTAAATTGGTAGATGGTGAGTTTTTTTCGTGGTATGGAAGTCGGATGATTCAAGCACCTGCTTATTTCAATTCGCTTCAATTTTGAGCACTACAAAGCTAAAAGCGTGGTAGTAAATCCCACGCTTTTCATGTCGTTCCAAAAACCCGGATAGGATTTATTCACAACTTCTGGTGTCTCTATCTTTAACTTCATTAGCGTTGCCCAAGGTGCAAGCCCCATGGCCATACGGTGGTCGTGGTAGGTATTGATTAAGATTTCATCTTTCGGATTCCAACTTCCCGGTTCCAAGTTCCACGTTCCTGTTTTTGTCTCAGTAAATTTTGCACCAATTTTAATGAGCTCATTTTGCAAGGCAGCAATGCGATCGGTCTCTTTTATTCGTAAGCTTTCAAGCCCGGTAAATTCTCCCGCTATTCCTTTGGCAGCACAAACGGGAAGCACGGTTTGGGCTAAGTCTGGACAATTTTTAAAATCCCACACTATTTTTTTCTCTGACTCTTTTTTGGAGAGGTAGAGTGAGCCATTTTCAAAAACTGACCGTACTCCCAACTTTTCCATAATTTCTACAATGATTCGATCACCTTGCAGGGAATTCTCAGTAACATTGGGCAACACAATTTCAGCTTCTTTAGCTAACGCAGTAAATCCAAACCAATAGCTGGCTGATGACCAATCGGCCTCAATGGTATAATTGGCTGATTTAAAACTAGCCGATGGTATTTCAATTAATCCTTTCTTAAAATCCAATTGGCATGCTACGCCAAACACTTTCATCAAAGAGTTAGTCATAGTAATATAAGGCACGCTTCCTGTTTCTCCCATTATTTGAATAATAAGCCCTTTAGGTAAAATAGGGGCAACCATCATCAAGGCAGAGAGGTATTGACTGCTTACGTTGCCTGATATTTCTAGCGTATTCGCTAACTGAGATTTAAATCCTTTGATTTCCAATGGTGGGAATCCCTCTTTTTCTAAATAGCCAATTTCAGCTCCGATTTTCCTAAGAGCGTCCACCAACAAGCCGATAGGTCTTTCCTTCATTCGGTCAGTGCCAGTAAGCACTTTGTTTTCCCCAGTAACGGCAAAGAATGCTGTTAAAAATCGCATGGTGGTACCGGCATCTTTCACGTCAATTATTTTTTCTTGACTTGCCAAAGCTTGCATCATCAATTGGGTGTCGCGGGCATCTGATAGGTTGCTAACAACTGTCTGGTTGCCACTCAATGCTTTTAATATTAACGCCCGGTTACTAATGCTTTTGGAAGAGGATAATTCCTTAACAGTACCGCGAACGATTGCGTTATGATTAATAGAGATGTACGAATTCACGTGGATTGTAGTTAATAGGATAGAAATAATTTTTAAAGTACTTTTTTTATCTCGATTGAAACAAATATTTTTATAAATCAGTTAAAGATATCATGAACACAACAAAAAAAATTGCAATCGGGTTAGGAGTAGCAGGTGGTGCCTTGTTGGCAGCGTGGCTTCTGACAGGTGACCGTAAAAAGAAGACTAAAGAATTTGTAGCCAAAGCAGCTAACAAGGTAAAGAATACCATGACCAGCGAGGTGAAACCTGAAGAGGATTCAGATATTCACTACGTTTAAAGTGATCGGTAGTAATCCATTGCCTCTCTGATCTCCAGTTGGTTGACCATAATATCCCAAACACTTTGGCCGATTCCCTTCGGAACAGCCAGTAGTACTTGATCTCCTTTATTCTTCTTGTCTTGCAAGGTCAGTTGCTGAACGGCCTCATCTTCAAACGCTGTTTCCACTTTACCAAAAATAAAAATCAGATAGTCTTTGATTGAATTTAGTTCTGGCTCGGTTAAGTAGCCTCTCTTCTTAGCAATAAAAGATTCCATGATCATCCCCATCGCGATGGCTTCGCCATGAAAAATTGGGTTGGCTGTAGACAAATAATAAGTCTCAACGGCATGCCCAAGGGTATGCCCAAAGTTGAGAGCTTTTCTCATACCTTTTTCGCTGGGATCTTGGTCGGTGATGGCTTGCTTGATTTTTATTGAATGTGGGATTAATGTTTTCCAGTCTTGCCCTTCCAATGGTTTTTGTCTAATGATCTCCCATATGGCTTTATCTGCAATGAGACAATGCTTAATTATCTCTGCAAAGCCTGATCGTAATTCTCGTTCAGGCAATGTGGACAGGAATGCAGGGCTAATCAGGGTAACTAATGGATTTTTAAATAGCCCGATGTGATTTTTAAAATGCTTGAAATCAATCCCCAGCTTGCCCCCAATACTAGCATCTACTTGCGCTAGCAGAGTAGTAGGTATTAAAACGAACTCAATGCCCCGTTTAAAAGTGGCAGCACAGAAACCGCCCATATCGCCCAATACACCACCGCCTAATACGATCAATAATGAATGTCTATCAAAATTCAGCTCTGTAAGTTGTTCCCAGATGTGTTGGCAACTAGTTAAATTCTTGTATGATTCTCCGGCAGGTAACTGGATTAGGTTATGATTGGGCAAGCTATCTTTAATTAAAGGATAGCAGCAGATTTTGGTATTGGAATCAACGAGCAATGCTAATTTGGTATATTCCTTATTTTTTACAAATCGTTCAATCAAAATAGAAGGTGAATCGAGGAGGTGAACGATCTTGAATGTCATTAGGCGAATGGTTGAAAAAGACCAAAATAAAACAATTATTCTCTATCCTGACATTATATTTGCACGGAATTATTTTTACATGGAAACAGCGCCACGCATAGAGTTTAAAGACACTCAAATTGCTTTCTCTTATAAAAGCGATCGCGAGCTAAAGAAGGCTAATTTTGTTTTTTCCATTGTCAGCCATCCGATAATATCCACTCTTGCCACCAACTTTGTAAAAGTCAGTCTGGCCTTACATCTTCCTGTGAAGGGCATTATCCGTAATACCGTGTTTGAGCATTTCTGTGGAGGAGAAACGGTCAACGAAAGTGCTAAAATGATTAAGAAGCTGGGTCAGCTTAATGTAGGAACTATCCTGGATTATTCGGTGGAAGGAGAGAAAGATGAAGTGGGTTTTGATAAAACAACCACAGAAATCTTAGCCACATTTGATGCCGCTAAGAATAATCAATCAATCCCTTTTTGTGTATTTAAAACTACCGGGCTTGGGAATGGTGATTTATTGGAGAAGGTGCAAGCAAAAACTTCTTTGAGTGCAGAGGAAACAACTGCCGTTGAAAGAATCCAAAATCGAGTGGATAGCATTTGCAAAAAGGCCTTTGAATTTCAAATTCCGGTATTGATTGATGCAGAGGACAGTTGGATTCAAAACCCAATCGATGAGCTCGCATTCAAGATGATGCAAAAGTACAATCGAAAAAAAACGATTGTTTTCAACACATTTCAAATGTATCGAACAGATATGTTGGATAATTTAAAAAAGGCACTTCAGGCAGCAGAAACGGACAATTATTTCTTAGGGGTGAAAATGGTGCGTGGAGCATATATGGAAAAAGAAGCTGAACGGGCTGAGAAGTTGGGGTATGCTAATCCCATCCATTCAACAAAAGAAGCGACCGATGATTGTTTTAACAAGGGTCTTTCTTTTTGTATCGACAATAAACAAAGAGTCTCTTTAATGTGCGGGTCGCACAACGAATATAGCAATCAGTACCTCACTGAATTGATGAAGAAGCAAGGGATGAAAAATGATGATAAACGTGTTTGGTTTGCGCAACTCCTCGGTATGAGCGATAATATTTCATTTAACTTGGCCAAGGCAGGTTACAACATTGCCAAGTATGTGCCATATGGCCCAGTGGAATCGGTGATGCCGTACTTGCTTCGTAGGGCTTCTGAAAATACTTCGGTGGCAGGGCAAAGCAGTCGGGAGTTGACCTTGATTAGGAAGGAGTTAAAGAGAAGGAAAACAAGTTTGAATAATAGCCCTTTCAAATAGAAACCATTTTCAAATAGGTTTATTTTCAAATTGCTAACTTTGAAGGTTAGTGCAGCCCTATTTCTATTTCAATCACACATTACTATCAATTACTAAGTTTTATGCATTTAAGCGAACAAGAAATCATCCGCAGACAAAGTATGGAGGAGATGCTCAAACTGGGCATTAATCCATATCCGGCAGAATTATTTGAGGTCAATGTGACATCACATGAAATACTTACAAGCTATCCTAAGCAAGAGTTTAAAGATGTTTTGATAGCAGGTCGCATCATGTCGCGAAGGGTGATGGGCAATGCTTCTTTTGCAGAACTGCAAGATGAAACGGGTCGTATTCAAATGTACTTTAGAAGAGATGATATTTGCCTGGGTGAAGACAAAACACTTTACAATATTGTTTTCAAAAAACTACTTGATATTGGCGATATCATTGGAGTAAAAGGATTTGTGTTTACAACACAAACAGGAGAGATTTCTATTCACGTTACTAGTTTTAAAGTATTAGCAAAAGCATTGCGTCCGTTGCCTGTTGTAAAGGAAACCGCAGACGAGCATGGCAAGGTTATTTTGCATGATGCCTTTACCGATCCGGAGCAACGCTACCGCATGCGCTATGTGGATCTGATTGTGAACCCGCAAGTTCGTGATGCCTTTGTCAAGCGGACGCAATTAGTAAACTCCATGCGAAGTTATTTAACGAACAAAGGGTATTTGGAAGTAGAGACTCCCATCCTTCAACCACTGTACGGTGGTGCGGCTGCGAAGCCATTTAAAACGCATCACAATTCGCTGGACATGACTTTGTACTTGCGTATTGCCAATGAATTGTATTTGAAGCGATTGATTGTTGGTGGATTTAATGGAGTTTATGAATTCTCAAAAGACTTTCGCAACGAAGGCATGTCTCGCTTTCATAACCCCGAATTCACTCAGGTGGAATTGTATGTGGCTTACAAAGATTATTATTGGATGATGGACCTAGTGGAAGAGATGATTGAGAAGGTGGCCATTGACTTGCATGGGACTACTCAAATAGAAGTAGGAGAAAACATCATCGACTTTAAAAGACCCTGGAAACGATTCACCATGTATGAAGCGATTCAGCATTTTACAGGGATTGATATTTCTGAAATGGATGAAGCGGGATTGCGAGATACATGCAAACAATTACACGTGCCAATGGATCCCACCATGGGCAAGGGCAAACTCATTGACCAAATTTTTGGAGAGAAATGCGAGCATGAATTGGTTCAACCCACCTTCATAACAGACTATCCTTTGGAGATGTCTCCGTTGGCCAAGAAACACAGAAGCAAGCCCGGATTGGTAGAACGCTTTGAGGCTATTTGTAATCGTAAAGAGATTTGTAATTCATTTTCTGAACTGAATGATCCAATTGACCAGCGAAATCGTTTTGAAGAGCAATTGGAATTAGGCAAGCGTGGCGATGAAGAGGCTATGACGCTTGATGAAGATTTTCTTCGAGCATTGGAATATGGTATGCCACCTACTGCAGGTTTGGGCATTGGCATTGACAGGCTTTCGATGGTGATGACTAACTCACCCTCCATTCAAGATGTAATTTTCTTCCCTCAGATGAAACCCGAGAAAATTGCCGAAGCGACTGATGCGCAAGTAGAATTTGAGGCGGCCGGAATTCGGATTGAATTAATACCAATACTAACCAAGCTGGGAATTCACTCCATGGCTCAATTAAAAGGAATCAAGCCCTCTAAACTTTTCAATGATATACCAGGAATGCGGAAGAAATTGAAATTGGATGCTGTACAAAATCCGACTCTTCAAGAAGTAGAGGGCTGGGTGAAGTAGGTTTACCGGCTATCAAAGAAAGACCTAGTACGGTTGAGCTTTAAATCTTGAAGCAGTGTAGACTTAATGCCTATGTTGAAGTTGTAACTTTGAAACGTGCCAAAGGGAACCCAGTTAATTGACATTTGCCAACAATGAAGGTCTCGGTTAATGCCTAAATTGGTTTGTGTGAATGCATTATTCACAAAGTCGTAGCCTGAATTAAAAGTGACTTTCCATTTAGCCGTTAAGGAAAGATCACCTGAAAAATTGAGAGCCTGAGTTAATTGAGATTTTGGAACAGCCAATTCTGGTGTGGCCGATTGGGTGCCTGTCAGCCTTGAATAATTAATATTGTAGCTAAACCGGAGGTTCCAAGGAATTTTAAAATCGACATAGACTTGTGGGTTTTGTAATAGATAATCTTTATCCGCTTGGGTGGCGTTTG
>JAYVPS010000312.1:0-3163 GCA_043757225.1 Cytophagales bacterium
ACAGTGGTCGGCTCTAAAAGCAGCTTTCAAAAAACTTGCCGAGCTTAAGCCAGACTATCAACTCTCTTTTGACTATGCGTAACTCCAGTTATATAAGTACGCAGTGAATCCTTCAACACTTCCAAATTCTATGAATCCTAAAGTTAGCTTAATGAAGAAACTCCTTTGCCTTTTTTACAATTGTTTTTTTTATATGTGGCCACGTAAGGGATTTTTCGAGTAACAACTGAGGCGGAAGCTGTTCTTCTGCGTCTCCAAAATAGGTAAGGCTTTTAACCAACGGAAATATATCAGTCACATTATATTTTCGTTTGTACAATTCGACCAATTGATCTATGGAATAATATTGAAGTATAAAGTACAGATCATAGATGTCTTTTTTTGCTCCTCGATTAGAAATTGCTCCAAGTTTTAAACTAACAACATCATCAATGTGGGCAAGGATTAGGCCATCTGACTGCTTGGCAGGAGGATGCAAAAACCGATAGGGATAGTTAACAAAATCGCACTTTACTTCTTTGACTGTGTAAATTCTTCCGATTGGGTTTTTTGAATCCATTCTTGAGTTTTCCAACTGATTGATTTTTTCCTCAAACTTGTCTAAGTCTATATTGCGGTCAGTAAAATAATCGATGTCAATGGAAATTCGATGCCCCCAATACAGGGCCAAAGCTGTTCCGCCAACTAAATAGAAGTCATCAATAAAGGGTTGCTTTATCAACAAGTTCAATACATCCAGTGTAGTTCGGGGAATAGATTCGTATTGTAACATCTAAATTCAGTTAACGGAACGTCATAAAAATTGGATAGGAAGTGGAGGGTTTTTTTGGACAAGTTTCGCGCATTTACAGCCGCTTCCTTTATTTTTTCATGCCCATAGTAGCGTTTGATTTCTTCCCAATCCTTCATCGTGCCGCGCTCTAACACACGAACAATAATGGCGTTAGCATGTTTTTTAAAATTAAGCTGCGCCATGTCGGTGTCCCAGAATAGCTTCTTGTCGAATTGGGGTTTTTGCATTTTGCTAAGATACAAAAAAGGTTACTATTGAGCAGGTTGCTTGCCACAGATTTATTAGAAATTACAATTTGTAATTTATGTTTAAACCACATGGGCACATGGATGACATAGTTCCACAGTTCAATGGTGTGGTATTTGGGAAAGTGTAGTACACCTGAGTTATTTTGTCGCTTTAGCTTTAGGTAACAATCCATATTTTACCCACGCAAACTCCGGTTCGGCACGCAAGGCTTTTTCAAAGGTGGAAATTGCTTTGGCTCTGTCACCATTTTTTAGATACGCTTGCCCCTGAAAGGCCAGTACATCTAAATACAGCCAATTGTACTTTAGCAATTCGGGCTTTGATTCATATAGTTGAATGCATTTTTCATACGATTCAATCGCCTCAACTAAATCGCCTCCCCACATTTCGGGAGTAAAGAATTTTGAATTTGCGAAGACCTTCCAGGCAAAGGCAGAATGCGGATCAAGTTTTTTAGCTTTTTCTACTAGGCTGCTACTTTTCGATCCTAGAAACATTCCTTGCATTGGGCTGAAGCCCATCTTTAAGCCATAAATGGCTGACTGCAAAGCATAAGGTTCTGCCTTCTTTTTGTCTTGTATGGCTTTGATGTTATCTATTGTTTGGTCGTAGTATTCATTAAATAGCTTTTCGTCTTTGTTGCGCATGGTAGAACTTAATAACCCAAATTGAGCCATCACTAAAGCATATTGAACTGTAGAATCTTTCGGGTTTTTAGAAAGCTCTTCTTGCCTTGCCGAGACAGCCACCTTCCATAGTTGTGGATTCGGGTCTTTACTCAAGAAGGCGCGGTATTGCAATTCATCTGTTTTGTCTTGCGCGATAGTTTGAGGTGAAAATAAAAGGGATATAATTACACATGCAATGCTTCCCACAGGCAACGTTACTTTTATCATAATTGTAAACTGGTTTATAGTGTAAACTAAATGGATAAAAAAATTACTTTTTAATATAGTCTTTCAATGAATTCACATATTCCTCAAACGCTTTGATTCCTTTCTTGGTAATCTTACAAGTGGTCAGTGGCATTTTTCCTTTAAAAGATTTTTCAATATTAATATAGCCGGCTTGATTCAGTTTATCGAGCTGTACGCTGAGGTTGCCGGATGTTGAATTTGTTTTCGCTTTCAGAAAAGTAAATTCAGATGATTCTAAACTTAGCAATAATGACATAATTGCGAGGCGTAGTTGAGAATGTAAAAGCGGATCTAATTCTTTGAACATTGTTATTTTTGTGCCTTTAAAATATAACCGGGCACAAGATAACCCAGCGCAATTGCCGTAGCGGCTACAAGGAGTTGCAACTCAGGATTCACAAAAAACGAAATGATGCCGGAAGCGAAAATAATGATGCCTCCTATTTGTAAAGGATTAAATCGCAGAACTACTCCTGACGTAAACGTACAAATGCCACCAACCATTAAGATAATAGGATTGATTTGATAGTTTATCCATTGTCCTAGGAAAGGGATGGTAGTTGCGAACACGCCATAACTTATCCATAAGGCCATATTAATCTTATCGATATGCGTTGCTGATCGAGCTTGGTTACTTTGTTTATACCCATACGCTATACTGATGAGCCATGCTGGGATTACGATAAGCCAAATCCAGTAAGGTGAGTGATACTTAATCTTGAAGAGAAGGTATGCTCCTAAGTTAGCAGTCACAATTACCCATCCCCAAAAGAGATAATAAAATGATTGATTGCGCACATGGCCTTTTGCCTGATTGATCATGCTTGCAATCAAATCCAGACTTTGCTGAGCAGAGAGGTTGTCGTTTTTTGTTTCCATATTGATCACTAACGTAACAAATGTAAAGTAGTTTATATTATAAACCAAAATATTTAACTGTTTATTTTTAGCCTCCATTCATGTAATTTTTGCTTTGTTGAGGTCATTCCTTGGTATATTTAATCGCTTAATACCTATCCAATGAGAAAAACCCTTCTGTGCTTACTATGTGTGATCAATTCACTTAGTCTCTGTGCCCAAGCAAATACTAAACTCGATAAATTGAAGTCTGAGGTTGCTCAGGAGGTAGAAAAGAATGCTGTTCTCGGCCAACAAATTAATGATATGCTATTCAGCTTTTCAGAGCTGGGATTTCAGGAGGTTG
>JAYVPS010000313.1:0-11786 GCA_043757225.1 Cytophagales bacterium
CCGATGCGCTCTCACCCTTTTTCACTTTCACCAAATCTATTCGTATTTTGCTTACATAATGCTTATAAAGCAAACATAGGAGTCTCTCGCCTCTGGGACTCCTGCGGGGAAGGGAAGCTAAGGCTGTCCGTAATAATATCTTTAAATCTACTTTCCATTAAAATATGTTTCCACTCAAGGCATGTTACCGTGATAAATTCTGGATATTCTTTTGCGTAATTGATTTCATTTTTACCTTCCACTTTATTTTTTCAAATTGTAATTCTTCAAACTCCTCGTTTCATCTTGCTTGTTGGTGAACCTGCCCTCTCTTCTCGCCCCGCAACACCAACAAGGGCGAGAGCTTTTCTGTTGGCTTCAACTGGTTTGCTGAACGGGAAAAAATGTTCAACGCATTGGGGATTTCAAAATGAGTTCATCGAAATGTTTCCTGAAGTGGAAGTAGTGGAGGGCAACATCGTTACCGAAGAAAAAGGAATTTACTCAAGTGGTGGCGCAAACTCATACTGGAATTTGCTCTTATATTTAGTTGAAAAATATACTGACCGTGAAACAGCAATACTTGCTTCAAAATATTTTGCAATAGATATTGATAGAGATAGCCAGTCAGCGTTTGCCATGTTCGAAGATCAGAAAGAACACAAGGACGTTGAAATAAAAAAAGCACAAGAATATATTGAAGCGAACTTTCATGATAAAATTACGATTGATGAATTGGCAGATAAATTTGGAATAGGCAGAAGAAGTTTTGAAAGAAGATTTAAGGCCGCAACCAACAATACCCTGATAGAATACCTTCAACGGATAAAAGTAGAAGCTGCAAAACGAAGTTTTGAAACAAGTCGTAAAAATATTTCAGAAGTAATGTTTGATGTCGGCTATACTGATACAAAGGCTTTTCGTGATGTCTTTAAAAAAATTACAGGCTTAACACCAATTGAATACCGTAACAAATACAATAAACAACCTGTGTTGGCTCAATAATTTGTTTCCGGTAAACATCTGGCAATAATCCCTTTTCTGTTCAAAAAACTCAATCCGTTTTTTGTTGACCGATACCAATTGAATTTCTTCTGTTATTGCCTTTGCAATAGTTTGCTGTTCTTCGATTGGTGGAAGCGGGATTTTAATTTCCTCCAAATCAGTTCCGCATAAATTGATGACATAATTGCTAGCGACAAATACTCATTATTTATTAATTCAGAAATGATATGAACCCTTCCAACGCGCTGATTGAGTAAAAAATCACCTTTGAATTACTTCTATTCGCCTACTTCCTTATTGATTTATATTTGCTCTGCGCAGCTGGAAATTTTGGCCTAAGTAAACTTTGCGAACCAATGGATCATCAGCTAACTCTTGAGCTGTACCCGCTTTGAATAGTTTTCCCTCCACCATTAAATAAGCCCGGTCGGTAATGGCTAACGTTTCGTCAACGTTATGATCGCTGATGAGGATGCCGATGTTTTTCTTTTTAAGACGAGCCACAATGCCCTGGATTTCTTCCACAGCAATTGGATCCACCCCGGCAAATGGTTCATCTAACAAAACAAATTTAGGATCCACAGCCAAGGCGCGCGCAATCTCTGTTCTTCTGCGTTCGCCACCCGAAAGCACCATTCCTAAATTTTTTCGCACATGGGTCAAACTAAACTCCTCCAACAACTTTTCTACTTTTTCTTTGCGATCCTTCTTACTGATGTCCCGCATCTCGAGGGGAGCCATTATGTTTTCTTCTACCGTTAACGACCTGAATACTGAAGCCTCTTGCGCCAAGTAGCCTATGCCCCGCTTTGCCCGTTGATACATGGGCAAGTCGGTTAGGTTTTCATCATCCAGATAGATATTGCCTTCATTGGGTTTAATCAAACCAACAATCATATAGAAGGTCGTTGTTTTCCCTGCACCATTGGGGCCAAGCAAACCAACAATTTCGCCCTGCTCTACTTTTACAGAGACCTGGTTAACTACCGTCCGTTTTTTATATTTTTTGATCAAGGTATCTGCGCGCAATATCATGTCAGGTGAATTTAATGTCTTTAATACGAAGTTGAAGGGAAGTCATTCCATTGAATGTGTTTTCCTCTATGGTAAACGCCATCCGAAAAGGGTTATTTGCTGCGAGGTCATTATAATAATCTACCATATCAAACCCAACGGCCTGAAGTGCAGCATCTGAATTTTCTTGCCCAACAAAAAAACGAATGTGCCGGTCTTTAAAACTCGTCAAGGAATTGCGGACATAAACATTCGTTGCTTCAAAGATGGGCTTTTGATTTTCGGGCCCGAAGGGCGCCATCTGTTTTAAAATATTATTAAATTTATTGGTAATGGAATTCAGCGGCAAAACACAATCAATCTCCACTACAGGCGTACGCATTTCTTCGGTCATATTTGCCGATACCACTTCTTCAAACCGTTGCTGAAAGGCACCCAGATTACTCTTATCCAACGTAAGCCCCGCGGCATATTTGTGCCCACCAAATTTTTCCAGTAAGTCACCGCACTGTCTGATGGCATCGTACAAATCAAAGTCTCGCACACTTCTTGCCGAGCCGGTAATTTTATCATTTGATTCGGTAAGAATTACTGTAGGTCGATAATATTTTTCTATGCATCGCGAGGCTACAATCCCAATAACCCCTTTGTGCCATGTATCTTTAAAAAGAACAGTTGCGTTAGCATTTTTTAACAGCTCATTGCTTTCAATCATTGCAATGGCCTCTTCTGTAATGCTCAAATCAAATTCTCTACGCGTATTATTCTTTAGATTTATTTTTTCTGCTAATTCGTTTGCTTCCTCCTCTGTTTTAGAAATCAACAATTCTACCGATGCCTTTGCATGAGCCACACGCCCTGCGGCATTGATGCGCGGCCCCAGCGTAAACACAATCCCCGAAACATCAAGATCATTTTTGATTGCTGCTATGTCTTTAAGGGCTTTCAATCCCGGCAGCGGATGTTGATTTAATTTTTGAATTCCAAAATGAGCTAACACCCGGTTTTCGTCATTAATCGGAACGATATCTGAAGCAATACTTACTGCTACGAGATCGAGATAAGTATAAAGTTCTTCTTCTTTTCTAAATTTCCGCGCAAAGGCCTGAAGCAATTTAAAACCGAGACCGCAGCCACTAAGTTCTTTAAATGGATAAGAGCAATCTTCTCTTTTAGGATCAAGAACCGCCACTGCGTGCGGAAGCTGATCTCCCGGTAAGTGGTGATCACAAATAATAAAATCGATTCCGTTCACTGCCGCTTTGTCAACTGCCTCCATCGCTTTCACCCCAAGGTCTAATGCAATGATGAGAGAAAAACCATTTTCAAATGCCCAGGCAATTCCTGCTTCCGATACTCCATACCCTTCCGCTTGACGGTCGGGAAGGTAAAAATCACAATTGGGATAAAATCCACTGAGGTAACTATAGACTAATGCCACGGCCGTAGTACCGTCTACATCGTAGTCGCCATAGACTAAAATTTTCTCGTTGTTTTCAATAGCAGTCTTCAATCTATCCACTGCCTTGTCCATATCCTTTAACAGAAATGGATCGTGTAGGTGCGAAAGACTCGGGCGAAAAAACTTTTTGGCTATTGAAAAATCAGTGATACCGCGCTGAATTAAAACAGAAGACAAATAAGGGTTAATGTTAATTGCCTTACTCAAAGCATCAACTTGCTCAGATGGTGGAATCGGTTTGTATATCCATCTGCTTTGCATGATTACTTTTTCTCAAAATTTACGGCTCCCCTCTTTCCTGCTTCTCCGTTAATACCCGGCAATCCTTTCGAGCCATTTTTCCCATCTATTGTTGGACCCAATCCCGCTGAACCACCAGCACCACCATCTGCTCCTGTACCCGCAAATCCTCCATAGGTTCTTATAAACAATCGGTCGTCTTGAAGAAGATGTAAGTCAGGGCACTGTGTACAAGTCATCAATAGATTACCTCCATTGCCTCCATTCGCTCCATCGCCACCAAGACCCCCGGCACCACCATTGCCTCCTTGGCAAACCCGCGTTCCTGCACCACCATCACCACCACGGCCACCGTTGCCGCCAGCTCCTCCATTGCCGCCATTCAAATCAATTATAAGCGATCCTTTTATAATCAGACTGCCAACATAAAGTGATAAGTTAAGGCCATTCTTTCCACGAACCCCATTCGACCCACTTCCGGCATCGTCCCCCACCCGACATGGTGCCGTCTGATTAATACCATTCAATCCTGATTTGCCGTTATCACCATCTCCACCATGTCCCGAGATTTTAGCTCCCATTCCAAAAATCCCAACCTTCACATTTATAATATTTTCTTTCTTTTCCCGGTTGAGAATTATTCTTGAAGAGTCAGCCATAATCAATGTGTCGATCACTAACACATCGGTGCCTTTAATGAAATACTCTTGCTTGGCTGAAAGCTCTAATTTATCTATTCGAATCTGAGCACTGCTAAAATACGCTATCGGTAGAAGCAGCAAAAAAAGGCCTGCGTTTTTATTCATCCCTCAAAAGTAACATTCCATCATCACTTCCATTTAGTCAAAAAGCGTACCTAATAAAAGAGGCAGCCTAAGCTGCCTCTTTCACCAATATTGATTATAGGATTATTTTGCGGGAGTTTTATCAGCCACAACACCTTCCAACACATCCTTAATGTCTACTCGTTGCCCATCTTTAAAGGGAACAATCCAAGCGTCTTTCACACCCATGTCACGCATATATTTTTTGAATTTATCCGCCTCCCAATAATCACGAAAGACGCCAATGGTAAATTTTTGCTCTCCCTTGTCGGTAGCTTCACCGCCAAAGTTAGGGTTGTTATCAAAGTACTTAGCCAGATCTTTGTTTTTGAAAGCGCCAATTTGAACTTTAAAAACAACGCCCTTAGAAAAATCCATTGGGTTGATAGGCGGTGCCTCCTTCAGTTGGGCTAACTCTGCCTTGGTAGAGGTTAACTCGCTGCGCATTTTTGAAATCTGATCTTCTAACTCAGTGATCTTTGCAGCTTTGTCACTGACTTGGCCATTCAACGTATTCACCTGTCCTTTCAGGGCAGAGTTGTCGGTTTCGATCACCTGCTTGGTCTCAATAAGCTCTTTGAGACTAGCGGGGTTTTTGCTGTATTCTTTTGCTTTCTTTTTCCATTCCTTCTTCTCTTTTTTAGAGAGTTGAGCGAAAACTTGCAAGCCGGAAAAAATCAAAGCCAGGCAGAGGAACATTACTCTAGTTTTCATTTATTAAGGGGTTAATTTATTGTTAAAAGTAATAAAAATTTTGATTATGGATTCAATGCGTCAATTTTAGAGGAGAAACAATCAGTTTTAAACCAGTTATAGCTTACCCTCAAACCATCTTCTCTGGCCTTACCCATTCATCAAACTGGGCAGAAGTCACTAACCCAAGTTCAACTGCCGCCTCACGCAATGTTTTATTTTCTTTGTGTGCCTTCTTGGCAATCTTAGCAGCATTTTCATAGCCAATGTGGGTATTGAGAGATGTCACAAGCATCAAAGAATTCTCCATGTGCTGCTTGATAATAGGCAGGTTTGGCTCGATGCCTATTGCACATTTATCATTAAACGAAACACATGCATCACCAATTAACCTGGCCGATTGAAGAACATTGGCTGCGATTACGGGTTTGAAAACATTAAGTTCAAAATGCCCCATCGAACCACCAATTGAAACCGCTACATCGTTACCCATCACTTGCGCACACACCATGGTCATGGCTTCCGGTTGAGTTGGATTTACTTTGCCCGGCATAATGGAAGAACCCGGTTCGTTATCAGGAATAACCAGCTCGCCAATACCACTACGCGGACCCGAGCTAAGCATACGAATATCATTGGCAATTTTCATCAACGAAACGGCTGTTCTTTTCAACGCACCAGACAATTCTACCATGGCATCATGTGCTGCCAAGGCTTCAAATTTATTGGGAGCGGTTACAAATGGAAGGCCTGTTAGCTCAGCAATTTTCTTTGCGACCAACACATCGTATCCTTTCGGGGTATTTAATCCCGTGCCAACGGCTGTGCCACCTAACGCTAATTCACGCACCGCCTCAAGTGCATTTTTTATGGTGCGCATGCTATTATCCATTTGCTGTACGTAGCCACTAAACTCTTGCCCCAGCGTAAGGGGAGTGGCATCCATAAAATGAGTACGTCCCGTCTTTACAATATTTTTAAAGTCAGCTACTTTTTTGTTGAGTGTATCACGCAGCTTCTGCATCCCCGGTAGCGTAATTTCTACCACTTGCTTGTAGGAAGCAATGTGCATGGCAGTTGGGTATGTATCATTTGAGGATTGCGATTTGTTAACATCATCATTGGGATGAAGCACTTTCTTTTCATCAGTCAACTTTCCTCCGCTTAAAACATGAGCCCGGTAGGCAATCACCTCATTGGCGTTCATATTGCTTTGTGTGCCTGAGCCTGTTTGCCAAATTACTAATGGAAACTGATCGTCTAACTTTTTTGCAATAATTTCATCGCAGACTTTTCCTATCATGTCCGTTTTATCAGCAGCCAATACGCCAAGTTCATGGTTGGCCTGAGCAGCAGCCTTTTTCAAATAGCCAAAAGCATAAATAATTTCTTTGGGCATACTTGCTTCTGGCCCGATTTTGAAATTATTGCGTGAGCGTTCGGTTTGTGCGCCCCAATATTTGTCGGCAGGCACTTGCACCTCGCCCATGGTGTCTTTTTCGATGCGGAAATTCATAAAGAAAAAATTTAGAACACAAAAATAAGATAAAGGCTGATTTGTAATAAGAAATTTAAACTATCAATTGGTCAACCAGCCATCCCGTAATACTCAATCTTTCTCTCATGGCGGGCAATACTTCATGCTCCAGTAAATCGCTGCGAAAGCAAACCATTCTTCCGGCCAGTGGAAAAATATCCCTGCTTCCTTCGGTAAGATAAAGTCTTAATTGCCCTCCTTCACTTTCTTTCCAATCCTTATTGAGATAACAAATGATGGAGAGCTTGCGATGATCATCCTTTTTAAACTGATCTAAGTGACGCTTGTAAAAACTTCCAATCGGATAAATTGTTTGATGTACTTCAAAATCTTTTAGGCTCAAGAAAAGAGATTGATTTACAAAATTGACCACTTCTCTCAATTTGCTAAGATAAATCTGAATGGCTCCGGTCACTTTCGTGTGATCAATCCATTGAATATAATCCCCCCGAATGCTTTCGTTTATTTGCCTTTCCTGCGTTTTGCCAATACCCGCTTTCTTAAATTGTAACAACCCATCCTTAAATGCGTCTGTATTAAGAATAGATTCTACTTCGTGGCAATCCAAAAAATCATCGATAATGGCATATCCATTTTCTGCCAATCCATCGGCCAATGTATTAAGTTCTGCTTGCAAGAGGGTCTTCATTAACTTATTGGGCACAATTTAGTGGAAGGATTTTTGCTTTTCTACACGAGTCTAAAGAAAGTAGATTAATTTTGAGGATTATGAATTTAAGAAAATTATGGTTTTCAGTGCTTGCTATTTTTCTGGTAAGCTCATGTCTGCCAAAAGAACAGGTCGTTTTCAAGTCAGTAAAAAACCTTGAGCTCGAAGCGGGTGAAAATGGTCAATTGCTATTGAAGGGTGACGCTATCTTTTATAATCCAAATAAAACCCAAATCAAGTTAAAAGAAATCAATGTGGATGTATTCGTAGATGGCAAAAAGACCGCCACGGTTGATCAGCTAATGAACTTAGCGGTCAAGGGGCAAGCTGACTTTACAATTCCTATTCAAGCACAGCTTTCCTTGAAAGAAATGAATTTATTAGATGCCGTGGTGAATTTCTTTGGAGGAAAAAAATATCAAGTCACTTTTACCGGTTTTCTACGTGTGTCGGTGCATGGCATTACTGTAAGAGTACCAGTAAAATACAATGAGGAATTAAAGTTGCAGTAACTTAACTTTATGTGAAGAGATTTTCAACCGTCTCATCTGCTAAATGGTTGTCAACAATTCACTCACTTTGTTGTTCTGCTTCCTTGGTATAGATTATTTCTGCGATTTGAAATTTAGTAATCCCTAACTTTGATGTCGAACTGCCATCCTTCTTGCAAAAGAATTTAAC
Source organism: Cytophagales bacterium (assembly GCA_043757225.1). Lineage (GTDB taxonomy): Bacteria > Bacteroidota > Bacteroidia > Cytophagales > Cyclobacteriaceae > ELB16-189. Next base: position 8,106 of record JAYVPS010000313.1, read on the forward strand.
AAGAAATCATTGGACTAACTGTTCCGTACATCTATTTTGCTCACTTGCTTGATAAGGGGTATTTTTGCAGCGAACTAAATTGAAACTTGAATGCCTTTTTCCATTAAACTCACCTACCTCTTGTCGGTCTAAACGGTTCCATGAATTTCTCTATCCTGATTCTATTATTTTTAATCACCTCAGCTTCATGTGCTCAAGATTCGATCACCACAAAAACAACTAAGAAGGATGTTATCGATGTTGCCGGTACCATTCTTAAAAGTAATTGGCTGATTACACGAGATACAGTCCCCAAAAAACCCGGTCGTGTCTACTTTTCTGGCGCACCATCGATTGGATATTCCCTTACCAGTAAGTGGGCTGCTATTTTTGTCGGCAATTTTGCCTTTTTTACAAGCGAGCTAAAGAAACAAAAAATATCACTTGTTTACTTAGATGTCCTCTATACTCAAAATCAACAATTCATTTGGCGTATTCAAAGTAATGTCTGGACGAAAGACAATCGATTTAACTTGGTAACTGATTGGCGGTACTATTTCTATCCTCAAAAGACTTATGGCTTAGGTGGGAACAGCGAGGTCAATGCTTTTGTCGACCAGACTTTTTCATATGTTCGATTTCATCAGACTATCTTAACCAGCTTACGACCAAATTTCTATGCCGGCATAGGTGTAGCCTGGGATCGGCATTATAACGTTGTGCAAGGTGAAGGCAACACAGAGGTGATTAATCAAATCAATGCTTACGGTTCCCCAACAAAAACGACTTCTGCTGGTTTACTTTTCAATTTATTGTACGACAGTCGTATTAACTCAATTAACCCATGGGGCGGTTTATATGCCAACGTCATTTATCGCCCCAACTTAACCTCTTTATCAAGTGACTCTCCTTGGCAATTGCTCTCGGTTGATTTACGTAAGTATATATCGTTTCCACACCTTAGCGAAAACATATTGGCCTTGTGGAATTATAATTGCGTTACGTTGAACGGTGATCCCCCATATCTTGATTTGCCCTCTACTGGATGGGATTCTTATAGTAACACAGGACGCGGTTATATTCAAGGGCGGTTTCGAAGTAAAAATTTAATTTATACTGAAGCAGAATACCGTTTCAAAATTATGAGAAATGGGTTGTTGGGTGGCGTAGTCTTTACCAATGCTCAATCCGTTACGGATTGGCCAAATAATACTTTTAACTCTATCGCATTCGGTGCTGGAGCTGGCATACGCATCAAGTTTAATAAATATTCACGTACTAATATTTGTATCGATTATGCCTTTGGCCAGGGTGGATCGCAAGGAGTTTTTGTGAATTTAGGTGAAGTCTTTTAATTAATTAATTACAAGCTTCTTGCTACCCTTTCAATTAAGTTCTCTCAAATAAAGTTGAATGGTGTTCTCGAGACCGAAGTAAAGAGCATCGCAAATCAGTGCATGTCCTATCGACACTTCATCAAGATAGGGCAGCGACTGTCTTAAAAATCTTAAGTTGTGCAAATCCAAATCGTGGCCTGCATTAATACCAAGACCTAGCGAATGTGCCATTGTCGCTGCTTCTATATAAGGCCTAATCGCTGCTTCTTTATTCTCAAGAAAATGGGCAGCATACGGTTCCGTATAAAGTTCAATCCGATCAGCCCCAACGCTTTTTGCACCTTCAACCATCTTGGTATCGGGGTTAACAAAAAGAGAAACACGAACATCCGATTGCTTTAGCTCTGCCACAATTTTTTTTAAAAATATCCTGTTAGCGATTGTATCCCATCCGGCATTAGATGTAAGGGCATCGGGCTTATCGGGAACAAGCGTGGCTTGTTCAGGTCTTGTCTCACGAATCAATTGCATGTATCGCTCATCCGGGTAGCCTTCAATATTGAATTCCGTAGTAACTACTTTCTTGAGCGCAATTGCATCGCTCCAGCGAATATGTCGTTCATCAGGGCGAGGATGTACGGTGATACCCTGCGCCCCAAAGCGTTCGCAATCCAAAGCGATTTGAATCACATCAGGATTGTTGGCACCACGTGCATTGCGAAGCGTAGCTATTTTGTTAATATTGATAGAGAGACAAGTCATTCTGGCAAAGCTACGAAGGATTAAATGATGCTTCCAATCTAAACACAACCTTCTACGCTTCCCTTTTTTTATTTACCTTTATTATTCTATTAATCGAATTTTCATATGAAATCGACTCGCAGAAGCTTCATTAAAAAAGCAATGAGTACGGCCGTTGCTGGCTCCTTATTGCCCCAGGTGATATCGGCTCAATCCAACTCTGCCATTACTCTTTCACCAGAAACAAGACTAGGCACCAAGCCAGGCCCTAACGATCAGGTGAATATTGGAATCATTGGAATGGGCATTATGGGTTTTAACAATGCATTCTGGTCGGCAAAAGTGCCCGGTGTTAAATTCGTAGGTGCATGCGACTTGTATTCTGGGCGCCTAGATCACAGCAAAGAACTTTACGGCAAGGATTTATTTGCTACCAAAAATTATCAAGAGCTACTTGATAGAAAAGATATTGATGCCATTTTCGTTTGTACTTCCGATCATTGGCATGACCGTATAACCATTGAGGCTCTCGATAAAGGCAAACACGTGTATTGTGAAAAACCAATAGTGCATAAGCTAGAGGAAGGTGCGGCTGTCATTGAAGCCCAGAAGAAGTCTGGTAAAATTGTACAAGTAGGGAGTCAGCGGGTAAGTTCAATCGTAACCGAAAAAGCAAGGACCCTGTTTGAGTCGGGTATTATAGGAGACTTGATTATGGTTGAAGCCAGAATGGATCGCCATAGCGCAAATGGAGCATGGCAATATTCTATCCCAACGGATGCGAGTAGTGCTACGGTTGATTGGGATCGCTTCATTGGCGATGCCCCTAAGGTTTCTTATGACCCGATACGTTTTTTTCGCTGGCGCAATTACCAAGACTACGGAACGGGCATAGCCGGTGATTTATTTGTACATCTGTTTTCCGCCTTGCATGCGGTTACGAGTTCAAAAGGACCAACTCGCGCATACGCCACAGGCGGCCTTCGTTATTGGAAGGATGGTCGTGATGTACCCGATGTAATTATGGGGGTGTACGATTATCCCGCCACCGATAAGCATGCCGCCTTCAATCTGCAAATGCGTGTCAACTTTGTGGATGGGAGTGAGAGCGGGGAAGATCTTCGTTTTATTGGCACCGAAGGAATGATTCAATTGGGTTGGAGCTCAGTAAAAGTAGTAATGAATAAATTGAATAAAGCTCCAGGCTTTGGAGGATGGGACTCATTCAATACGTTTACTACCTCACAACAAAAAGAATATGAGGAATGGTATAAGGCTCACTATCCAAAATCAACAGCTGAGATGAAAATTCAACCGCAGGAATTTCAAGCTCCGGAAAGCTATAGTGCTAACTTAGACCATCACCTGAATTTTTATGCTGGCATCCGCGAGGGCAAAGCCATAAAAGAAGACGCACTTTTTGGTATGCGTGCGGCCGGCCCTGCATTATTGGCCAACAAAAGTTATTATGAAAAGAAAGTGGTGAACTGGGATCCTGAAAATGCTAAACTGATAAGCTAAATTTAGGGTCAGTATTAAAAGTTGGGGAGTAAGTTGTTTGGCTGCGCATTAAAAAGCCAAAGAATAAATGACTGTAGTAATAATAATGATGTTCGGAATGTGG
>JAYVPS010000314.1:0-11587 GCA_043757225.1 Cytophagales bacterium
TGATTACAACACAGTATTTGTATTAGAGACTAAAGGAGTACAGTTAAAAGCAAATGACGACACCCGTTACAAAGAAAGTGTATTTGCTTTGTGTAATGATTTGGGAGCGAAAAAACCGTGGAAGGAATTGTTTGACGATTTTCCTGACCACAACTTCGAATTTCAAGTAGTGTTTGAAGACGAGTGGCAGAATAAAATTAATTTACTTTTTGAAAATTGATGACAATTGTAATCACATTTACAGTCAGCATTATTCCATAAGTCTTTGCCTCTCTAATTTCCCTCACCGGCCACGCAAAATATTCCGATAAATTGTAGCAAATACAGCGTATTTATTTTCTTCTATTGTGCCTTGTTTTAATAACTGAGTTGAGGGCTTAACGTTAATGAACCTCAAGTCCTAAAACAATCATTAACTAAAACGAAACAGTTATGGCAAGCACCACCGAAACAGGTCATGCTAAAAATGTAGCAACCTTTGAAGATTTAGCTTGGGGGTGACGCGTCACGTAGATTTGTTAGAGTACGTTTGTAACGAGTGTCTATTATGAATTGTCGCGTAGGCACTCGTTACAAACGCACGCCAACTAGCCAAGGAGAGCACTCCACAAAAGCAGTTAAAGGCATTCAATTGCGTTAGTGAACTCCACCAATGTGCAATACATTTACATCGTGAAACTAGTATGTTCGTTTGAGTAATGCTTCCGAAAAAAGAAATACCCCAAGAAAAGAGCTCGTTACATCCTCGAAATAAGCATCGCAAGCGCTATGATTTCGTTGAGCTCTGTAAGAGTTGTCCGGACTTAGCGCAGTTTGTTAAGCGGAATGAGTATAACGATGAGTCAATCGATTTTTTTAATCCCGAAGCAGTTAAGACACTTAACAAAGCATTATTAAACTGCTATTACGGTATTAATCACTGGAGTATACCTCAACATTATTTGTGTCCACCGATTCCGGGAAGGGCAGATTATATTCATCACATTGCAGACGTAGTTGGGAGTTATTATAAAAACAATATTCCAACAGGAAGCACTTTTAAATGCCTTGATATTGGCATCGGAGCCAATTGCGTTTATCCAATCATTGGCAACAAAGAATATGGCTGGTCATTTACGGGAACAGATATTGACCCAATAGCTCTTGAAAATGCATCCCAAATAATCAGGCATAATCCATCCTTAAAAACAAAGATTAATTTAAGATTGCAACAAGATCGCGGAAGTATTTTTAAGGGCATCATTCAAAAGGATGAGTATTTTGATTTGTCGATTTGCAATCCTCCGTTTCATGCTTCAAAAGGAGAAGCTAAAGCGTCTGCCCTCCGTAAATTAAGTAATCTAAAAGGCAAAAAAATTGCCACTCCAACCTTGAACTTTGGTGGTAAAAATAACGAATTGTGGTGCTCAGGCGGTGAGGAAAGATTCGTGCGTGACATGATTCATGAAAGTAAACAATTCGCCACTTCATGCTTTTTGTTCTCCACGTTGATATCAAAAGAATCCAGTCTTGTCAGGATGTATGAGACTCTTAAAGAATCAGCAGCGAGGGATGTGAAAACCATTCCAATGGGACAAGGAAATAAAAAGAGCAGAATTGTTGTCTGGACTTTTCTTTCCGCTGACCAACAGGAAAGATGGGTAAGTAAATTGAGATAGGGAAATTGAGTAACCAAAATCAACCGTATGATAGTAAAATTTTTTTTGTTATTTATCTCTTCTTTGCTAGGAAACAAAAAGAATAGTTTTATATCAACGATTTTAACCATTCAAGGAATAAATAAATTGAATTGGCGAAACATTAATTAAATTCGGTAAAATAAAATAACCAATTTATGAAAAGACATGCTTACTTATTGACCACAGTAGTACTCATTATTGCTTCAGCGTTCACATTTATCCAATCACAGAATTGGAAGATTGCCGATGGCTACTCGGTCAAATTCGATGGGGGAGATCCTTCAGGCGAATTCACCGGACTCAAGGGCACAATTCAATTCGATGAAAAGAATCTGGCCACATCGAAATTCGAAGTTTCGATTGATGTGGCATCCATCAATACGGGGAACGGAATGAAGAACACTCACGCCAAAGCAGCCGGTTGGTTTGATGCTGAAAAGAACCCAACTATCAACTTCACTTCTGCCACCATCACCAGGACAGCAACGGGATTTGAGGCCAAAGGAACGCTGGAGATGCACGGTGTAAAGAAGGATTTCGTGATGCCCTTTACCTTTGCCAATAATACATTTGCGAGTGCCTTCGAAGTAAATCGTTTGGACTTTAATCTGGATGACGGTAAGCACGCAAAGATGTCACCGACCATGAAAGTCACTATCAATGTTCCGGTCACGAAGTAAAACGTGACGAAGGGCATTTTCATTCAATCTCTTATTGCAGGAATATTGGCCGCCATTGCGGCCAATATTTACAACCAAATTTATTTCTTTGCCACGCAGATTGATTACTCCAGTATAATCAATGTTGGCAGCCTCAGTGGACTGAATCTGATGGTGTCGTTGCTTGCTGGCCTTTTATATGGGTTGCTAATCCGGCTTTTCAAAGCGAAGGGTGCCATCATTTTTAATTTTGTTTACAGCGTAGGGTCATTTGCCTGCATCATTATTCCGCTGGCCATATCGCTTCCGCTTTCTACACCTTACCCTGAATTATTCCCGGGGCTCACCGTACCCATGGTATTCTTTCCTGTCATCGCCTGGTTGACGATTGATCCATTGTTTAAAAAAACCAGTTGAGTCCTGAATTGCTCTTAGATTGCCTTTGAGCCCCTTTCGCCAGTACGCAACCGTATCACTTCCTCCAATGGAAGAATGAATATTTTACCACTACCTACTAACCCATCTTCATTTGCTTTTGTGGCCGCGATAATAGCATTACAGGCCTTATCTACAAATTCATCATTTACGGCAATTTCTAACCGTATATTGGCCGTAAGGTTAGGAACAACAATCTGGCCTCTATAGATTTCTTCTGTCGTTTGTTGTCTACCATGACCAGACACATGACCCACCGTAATTCTAGATACACCAGCATCTATAAGTGCTTCGCGCACGTGGTCTAATTGATTTTCGCGAATTATTGCTACAATAAATTTCATAAGTCTAAATTAATTAGGATTGATCATTCCGTACCCTCTTTCTCCATGATAATGATTGTCAAGCCCGTGCATTTCAGCTTCTTCGCTCGACCGAATTTTTATAAATTTATTTAAAACAAATAAGATAACCCAAGTTCCAATGGCTGCATATCCTACGGCAATCAATACCGCTACAGCTTGCACTCCAAGTTGCTGCCAAATAGTCCAAGTACCGCCCGCTATGGTTGCGGCTTCGGTCATCCAGCTTTCGCGAATGAAAAATACGAGCAGGATTGCACCAACAATTCCACCTACACCATGTATACCAAAAGCATCTAAGGTGTCGTCATACCCTAACTTGTTTTTCATCATGATTGCTAAGTAACAAGCTCCTGTAGCCAATGCTCCAAGCGCTAATGCACCACCCGGCTTCACGACACCAGCTGCTGGAGTTATCGCGACTAAGCCAGCAAGAATACCACTTGCAAATCCAATTGCAGTTGCCTTGCCTCTATGTAAGCCTTCAATGATGACCCATGTCATAGCACCCGCTGCGGCAGCAATTTGAGTAACTGTAAGAGCTTGTGCCGAACTTAATCCACTTGATAAACTAGAGCCTGCGTTAAATCCAAACCATCCAACCCATAGTAAGCCAGCACCGGTTAACGTCATCACTAAATTATTGGGTCTCATTTGTAAATGAGTATGTGATTTTCTTCCTCTTAAAAAGATTGCGGCAACCAATCCACTAACACCAGCAGAAATATGCACTACAGTTCCTCCGGCAAAATCAATTGCCCCTCGTGCTCCTAGATTAAATAAGAAACCATCAGATGCCCAAACCCAATGGCATAATGGATTGTAAACGAATATCCCCCAGATGGCGATGAAGAAACAATATCCTTTAAATGAAACGCGTTCCGCGAACGCGCCTGCAATTAAAGCAGGAGTAATGATGGCGAATTTTGCTTGAAACATGGAGAAGATATATTCAGGAATTCCTCCCGCCATAATTGTTTCGTCAATGCCTGAAAGCATAAAGTAGTCAGAACTCCAACCGAACCATCCTCCTAATACATTTGGACCAAAGGCCATGCTGTATCCGCATATAACCCAGAGTACAGTCATTACACCCATCGCTGAGAAGCTGTGCATCATGGTGCCCAATACGTTCTTGCTCCGTACCAAGCCACCATAGAACATGGCAAGCCCTGGAACCATCAGTAAAACAAAGGCAGTTGAGGTTAACATCCAAGCGGTTGCACCTGTATCAATTACGGGTGCATCGGCCGCTAATAAGCTAAACGTGGGTAGGAGAGTAAACGCACAAAGCAACAATGTGCAACGTAGTAAAATTTTCATTCTAGCGGTTTAGTAGTTTAAGATTAATCGCTAAATTAATATCAATTGATGCTTCCGCAAGCAAAAAAATAGAATTTATATCTATAACTAGGCCTAAAATTACCCTACAACGTTTGAAAACACCTAAAATATTGAATTGTAGGTACTGAAATCATCTAATGAGAACTTTTACTAAATTCTTCCTGCACTTGGGTTGCTCTGCATTGCTCTACTTCCCGATACAAAATTTACTGAAAATGTTGGCCAGTAAATCATCTGGTGAAATTGTCCCGGTGATTTCTCCAAGGTAGTGCAGTGCTTGCCGGATGTCCATCGCCAATAGATCTCCAGTAGTTCCTTCATCCATTCCTCGTAGCACATGATTGAGTGAATTATTGGTCTGCACTAGGTTTTGATAGTGTCTTAAATTAGTGACGACTATATCTCCTTGTTTTATTTCTTTTACTTGAAAGCGTGCTACTATTTTTTCTTTGAGAATAGTGATGTTAGTTTTTGCTGCTGCCGAAATTAATATAAACTCACCATCAAGTTTTTTGAGTAGGGCAGGACTAGCTTGATCGAGTTTGTTGCCAATCTTTAGATAAGGTATGTTTAATGATTGAATTGATTTTTCTTCTTGAGCAATTTCTTCCAAGGTTGTCTTTGAAAGATCGAATAGGTACAAAATCAAAGAGGCTTTTTTCATAGAATCGTGGGTACGTTGTACACCCATCGCTTCAATTACATCAACTGTTTCGCGCAACCCTGCGGTGTCCATAAATCGAAAGTTGATTCCGCCCAACAACATTTCATCTTCAATAACATCGCGTGTGGTGCCCGCGATTTCAGAAACGATAGCTCTCTCTTCATTGAGCAGGGCGTTGAGCAAGGTGGATTTTCCGGCATTGGGTTTTCCGGCAATTACAACAGGCACACCATTCTTTATTACGTTGCCTTGATCAAATGATTGGATGAGTGAACCCAAATATCCTTGTATATGCAGAATGAGTTTTCTAAGATCATCTCGCTTGGCAAACTCCACATCTTCTTCTCCAAAATCAAGTTCCAGTTCAATAAGCGAAGCAAAGTGTATGAGCTCCTCACGCAGATGTTGTATTTCCTTAGAAAACCCACCACGCATTTGGTTGAGGGCTGCTTGCCGCGCATTGTCTGTTTCGGCATGTATCAAATCAGCCACAGCTTCTGCTTGTGCTAAATCAAATCGACCATTGAGAAAAGCACGCTTCGTGAATTCTCCTGGCTGAGCTAATCTCGCTCCCTGCTTTAATAATAGTTTGACGATGGCTTTCACGATCACCATGGAGCCGTGGCAGGAAATCTCAATTGAATTTTCCTTTGTGAAAGAATTTGGCTCTTTAAAAATAGACACCAGCACTTCGTCAATGGGCTTGTCTCCATCTACAATGCTACCAAAATGAAGTGTATGTGAAGGTTGCTGCGTTAAATCCTTTCCCTTAAAAATTTGTTGCGTTAGCTGAATTGAATTTTCGCCTGAAAGCCTAACTACAGCAATGGCACTAATGCCCTGTGGGGTGGCTAATGCCACAATGGTTTCTTCTTTGAAATACTGGGAGGTCATGGCTACGAGATTAGCAGGCTACCTACTAATTAACAATTTTTGAATTGCGAAATCACAAATAAGAACCTCATGACCTAAATCAAGGTAGGCTACTACAAATTTTTTCCTGAAGTTAGCGCAACGATAATTGGCCTCCATCCAAAAATGATAAGAACATGGTTTATGCATTATTTTCGAATCACTTAATTTTTCAAAAAAAGAAACGCTTCGTCTACGAATTTTTTGGCCGTTTCGGGTAATCCCTTTCCTTCAATGAAATCTATCAATAAGTGCATAGGCGATTTTCTTTCCCTTCGACAAGGAGAATTTTCTAGCGGTAGGCTTTTTCAAGGCAACTTGCTTTACTAATTGATCGTAATCATTTTGTAATAATAACACATACTTTTTCTTATCGATGACTAGCGTATTCATGGAGAAATTGAATTTGAGATCGAAGATAAGGATTAAATCAGTGTTTTAGATTCAACGATTCAAAACTTATCGAATATATATGGTTGCAGTATCTGAATACTAATTCCCCGCCATCACTACTTCCTTTCTCTCACAATCAGCACCGGAATATCTACCCGATGCCTAACTGTATCTACTGTTGCACCAAAAACCAGATCCTTCACCCACTTATGTCCGTGTGCGCCCATCACCAAAAGATCAGAATTGAATTTTTTAATGATCTCCGGGATTATTTTTCGGGGATTGCCAAAGCCTATTTCCATTTCTACGTTGTATCCTTGGTCGCGTAGTTGGGTTACGTATTTTTTCAGCGCTTCGCGGTCTTGGCCTGATTCAAGGTCGGCAATTTCACTTCCGTACCAGATCGCACCGGCTGTCTCTACCACATGCACCAAAAGATAATCAGCGGTTTTTCCGCCTTGTGAAACTGCACTTCGGATAGTGAGAGAATCCACGTTGCTAAAATCGATGGTGATTGCTACTCTGGAGTAAATAGTTTTTTCCAGCCCTTCCAAGACCGTTGCAGTGCCGTGCGGTAATTTTGAATTTTGGTCTTGCCTCCGCTTATCCATTATCGGCTTAAACGTGATATAGACTAATAACCCACCGGTAGCCAAACAAATCGGAATTACAAAAAGGTAAATTATCCAAGCATTCTCTCCTCCATTCGCCAGCCAGCTCTGTATTTCTTGAAGTACCAATTTCACGTTAAGCGATACAATAATAAACGCGACAACCCAGGCCGCTACTTTTACCCATGGCTTAATCACAAACACACCCATTTTTTGTTTGTCGCTAGTGAAGTGAATCAATGGAATTACGGCAAAGCCTAATTGCAAGCTCAATACCACCTGACTAAACACTAATAGTTCTCCGGTCTTTCCTTCGCCATACATAATGATGACGATGTAAGCAGGAATAATAGCGATGAGACGGGTAATCAATCGTCTCAGCCATGGAGCAATGCGCAAATTCAAATAGCCTTCCATCACCACCTGGCCGGCCAATGTGCCAGTAATAGTAGAGCTTTGACCTGCTGCTACCAGAGCCACTCCAAAAAGTATCGGAGCCCAATTGGTTCCGGCCAATGGAGCCAGAAATTTATAGGCATCTTGAATGTCGGATACTTCAAACATTCCCGCACGGAAAAATGTGGAAGCTGCTAAAATTAAAATAGCCGAGTTGACAAAGAATGCTGCATTGAGTGCGATGGCAGAGTCAATGAAATTATACTTGATGGCTGACCAAATTCCCTTTTCGCTGGGATCTATCCTGCGGGTTTGAACTAATGAGGAGTGAAGGTATAGATTGTGCGGCATTACGGTTGCCCCAATAATTCCAATGGCGATGTAGAGTGCTTCATCATTAGGTAATGAAGGAATGAACCCCTTCACCAATTCACCCACCACTGGCTTAGCCCAAATCATTTCCATTAAAAATGAAATGCCGATGATCGCTACTAGGGCAATAATAAATGCTTCAATCTTACGCATGCCATAGCTTTGCAATACGAGTAGGAGGAGTGTATCCAGAACAGTTAAGCTTACTCCCCAAATCAAGGGCAAGCCAAAAAGTAATTGTAGTCCGATGGCCATGCCTAATACTTCTGCTAGGTCACAAGCTGCTATCGCTATCTCGGCCAAAATCCACAAACAAAAATTTACTACAGGATGATAGGAACTTCGCGAGGCTTGTGCCAAATCTAACTGACGAACAACACCTAATCTTGCACTAAGGCTTTGGAGTAAAAGAGCCATCATGTTGCTCATTAACAAAACCCAAAGTAGGGCATAGCCAAACTTGCTGCCACCTGCAATGTCGGTAGCCCAATTGCCCGGATCCATATACCCTACGCTTACTAAATAGGCAGGTCCTAAAAATGCCAACAACTTACGCCATCCCCTTCGGTTGGTAGCATCCACTGAGGCGTGAACTTCGCTTAATGACTTTCTTTGTATAGTTGGTAGGTTCATATTAGGCAGTCACGAGGATATTTTCCGAAACCTCTTTCGAAATAAAAGACCGCTGTCCATGGATGCTGACTTCCATAGAGCCATCGTATTCTTCGCGTTCAATCACTTTAATTTTTTTGCCAGGGCGAGCCCCGATTTTATCCAGGTACTTGAGCAGTTGTGAGTCGGAGTCTTTAACCGCTACTATAATACTATCAGCACCAGGCTTTAAAGTTGCTAGTACAACATGCTGCTGCGTTTTTATCTTGCCATTGTTGTCGGGTATCGGGTCTCCATGCGGATCTACTTTGGGAAAGCCTAAGAACTCATCTAATTTTTCGATGAGCCTCTTGGATTGAATGTGTTCTAGTTGCTCAGCTACTTCATGCACTTCATCCCATGAAAACCCCAGCTTTTGCACCAAAAATGTTTCCCATAGCCGATGCTTGCGGATAACAGAAAGCGCTACTATTTTTCCTTTGGCTGTAATGTTGACTCCGTAATATTTTTCGTAGGAGATAAACTCTTTGATTGAGAGCTTTTTTATCATGTCTGTGACCGAGGCCGCCTTGGTGTTCATGGCTTCGGCCAACTCGTTGGTCAAAACTGATTTGTTGCCTCCTTCAGAGAGATGGTAAATTGACTTGAGGTAGTTTTCTTCTGCCAGACTAATCACGCGGGCGAAGGTATTAAATTTAGACGTGTCTAAAAAATATTTAAGTTGCAAAAAAATAGTGTAACACTGATTTTGTAACAAGGAGCGCTTTAAAACGTCATCACCAAGTTAATACAATACCAGATGATCAAAACCATTTTCAGCGCCCTACAACTGGCGTTGGCCAATATTCGGGCTAACTTTTTTCATACCCTTTTGTCAGTGTTGGGCATTGTGATTGGCGTTGCCTCTTTGGTCGCCATTCTTTCTCTTATCGATGGAATGGAGCAATATGCCCGTGAGCAGATTTCAAAAACAACCTCTATTAACGCTGTTAACGTGGAACCAAGAAGGTTTAAGAACATCAATAATGTGCGTGTTAAGGCTGAGTCCATAACGATTTCAGGCTTTGGGAGCCTTGTTGGTTTTATAGTAGGAATATTAGGCACCATGGCTTTTGTACCGATTATTAAGTCGTTAACTAAAGTGCCCTTTCAAGCAGCTTATACATGGAATACATTTGTTCTGATCTCCGTTATCGCCTTGCTGATTGGCATCGTGTTTGGCACATACCCTGCTTTGCGTGCCTCTCGTCTCGACCCGGTTGAGGCCATGCGCCATGAATGATTATTTCGAGATTAGATTATTGATGGCTTGAAGAAGTTTTGGTTCCTCGCTTTCCCAAGTCACATTGGATGGTTGGGTTTTATAAAAGGTTGGTACCTTCATTTGATTAAGAATAGAATCAATATCCGTATTTGAAAAATCTAGATTTACGGAAGCATGATATGGCTCAGTAATTTCAGTCCAAGGTTTGTAATCCTGTAAAAGGATAGGCAGTTGACAACCTAGGTATTCATAGAATTTGGTGGGGATGGAATTCTCGATATGAGGTGAAGGAGGATATGAAATAATTCCAAAGTCAGCATGCGAAATGGCGTCCATTATTTCATCGTGGGGAACAAGTTGATCGCCTCCTAACAAGGTAATGAATGGGCTATTTTGGATGGATGATTTTATCTCATTGAGTGTTTTTGATAACGCACAAAATCCGATAATCAATAACTCTATTTTAGGTTCAACCGTATGTAGTTTTTTTGTAAGATCAATTGCCTGAAAGATTCCTGTGCTCTGTGCTAAGGTTCCGCTAAAAAGCAATCTTATTTTTTCCTGCTTAGTTTGTCGCCTAAAGCCGGTTGGGATCAGCGCTTTATTGGCTAGTACAATATATTTTTTTCCGATAAAACGAATTTCTTTTTCGTACCCTTTTTCAGCTAAAAGATACCGGTTGAATAGGGGAGAAGTCAGCCATTCCTTCAGCCGAACCCAAGCCGCCAAAATCGGCCTAATGAGGATTGGAAAAGCATCTGTGTTCAGAATGTTTAACCAGTAGTTTTCCTGAATATCGTAGATAATCTTAGTGCCAAAGAATATTCTGTTCATAATCGCAACTATCAATAATTCATGGGTATTGACTATCAATACTTCTGGTTTTACTTGATGTATTTTTTTGGCGATTTTTATGGGAGCTGCAAATCGCGCCAAGCTCAGCCGATCAAAATTTTGGAGCGGTAAAAATTTAATTTTTTGATGGCCAGAAGAGGTTTTTTTTGACGACTTGCCAATAATAAAAACTTCAAATCCATGCCCCGCTAATGACTGCCCAATCTTCTCAAAAGAGCGAGTGTCATCTACCGGCTTTAAAACAGAAGCGAGGACTATTCTTCCTTTTTTCATTTATTGCATTCTATTCATCGAAAAGTTTAAAAGTAATACATAAATGCAACTCCAAGAACAGATTGAAAAAGCCTGGAACAACCGAGCGCTTTTAAAAGAATCAGAAACCCAAATCGCCATCCGCGAAGTGATGGAACAATTGGACAAAGGCAGGCTGCGCGTGGCGGAACCGGTGGGTGAAAATTGGAAGGTAAATGAGTGGGTAAAAAAGGCGGTGATATTGTACTTCCCTATCCAGCAAATGGAAACGATTGAAGTGGGCCCATTTGAATTTCATGATAAGATTGCGCTCAAGAAAAACTATAAAAATTTGGGAGTTCGTGTGGTGCCGCATGCGATTGCACGGTACGGTTCGTTTGTGAACAAAGGAGTGATACTGATGCCGTCTTATGTGAATATCGGATCTTATGTGGATGAAGGCACGATGGTGGATACATGGGCGACTGTGGGAAGTTGTGCACAGATAGGCAGGAATGTTCACTTGAGCGGAGGTGTCGGGATTGGTGGTGTGTTGGAGCCTGTGCAGGCAGCCCCTGTAATTATCGAAGACAATGCTTTTATCGGGTCGCGTTGCATTATTGTGGAGGGAGTCAGGATTGGCAAAGAGGCTGTGCTTGGCGCGAATGTAGTGTTGACAGCAAGCTCTAAAATTATTGATGTTACCACAAATCCACCGATCGAATATAGAAGTTATGTTCCACCTCGGTCGGTGGTAATTCCCGGAACGATTCCAAAAAAATTCGCTTCCGGTGAATA
>JAYVPS010000315.1:0-3102 GCA_043757225.1 Cytophagales bacterium
GGATTGACTTCAATGGCAATTATTTGGTCATCGTTATCAGGATTGACTGAAAACTGAACATTACAGCCTCCGGCAATGACTTTGCCCGATACGGTGTACCAACACATGCGCGATCTTGCCATCAAAATGATGAATGGCATTGGAAAATTTGCCGGAGGCTGTAATGTTCAGTTTTCAGTCAATCCTGATAACGATGACCAAATAATTGCCATTGAAGTCAATCCGAGGGTGTCGCGCTCATCGGCACTTGCTTCCAAGGCCACAGGTTATCCTATTGCTAAAATTGCAGCCAAGTTGTCTATCGGATATAACTTAGATGAATTGAGCAACGCCATTACAGGAACTACCACCGCTTACTTCGAACCAGCACTTGATTATGTAATTGTAAAAATTCCACGTTGGAATTTCGATAAGTTTCAAGGTGCCGATCGTAAACTGGGGCTTCAAATGAAATCGGTAGGCGAAGTGATGGGGATTGGACGAAATTTTCAAGAGGCCTTACAAAAAGCTTGTCAGAGTTTAGAAATAAGAAGGAATGGGTTAGGTGCGGACGGAAAGGAATTAACGAAGCAAGCAGATTTGTTGTACAGCTTAGAGCACCCAAGTTGGAACCGCCTCTTTCATATTTATGATGCAATGAAGTTGGGTATTTCGATGAAGACTATCCAAAACTTAACGAAGATCGACAAATGGTTTTTGGACCAAATCTGGGAACTGGTTGAGTTAGAGAAGGAAATTGAAGAGTATAAATTGGATACCATCTCACCGGTGCTAATGCGCACAGCCAAAGAGAAAGGTTATGCCGACAGGCAGTTGGCGCATTTGATGGATTGCAAAGAGAGCGAGGTTCACAAAAAACGCAGAGAGATGGGCATCAATCGCGTTTACAAAATGGTGGATACGTGCGCTGCAGAATTTGACGCAAAAACTCCCTACTTCTATTCTACTTTTGATGCTGAAAATGAATCGATTCCATCCACTAAAAAGAAGGTCATCGTTTTAGGATCAGGACCCAACAGAATCGGACAAGGAATTGAATTTGATTATTCTTGTGTGCATGGAATTCTTGCTGCAAAAGAATGTGGCTACGAAGCCATCATGATCAATTGCAATCCGGAAACAGTCTCTACTGATTTTGACATTGCTGACAAACTTTATTTTGAGCCGGTATTCTGGGAGCACCTTTGGGATATCATTCAGCACGAAAAACCCGAAGGCGTAATTGTGCAATTGGGCGGGCAAACTGCGTTGAAGCTGGCTGAAAAGCTTCACAAGTATGGAGTAAAAATTATGGGCACTTCTTATGAGGCGCTGGACCTAGCTGAAGATAGAGGAAGTTTTTCTTCGCTGTTGAAAGAGTTGGGGATCCCCTATCCGGAATTTGGTGTCGCCACCGATGCTGATGAAGCGTTGGAAGTTTCGAAAACGATTGGCTTTCCTTTATTGGTTCGCCCATCGTATGTGCTAGGCGGGCAGAGCATGAAGATTGTGATTAACGAAACCGAATTAGAGAACCACATTCTGGATATTTGGAAGCATCTGCCTGAAAACAAGGTTTTGTTAGATCATTTTTTGGATGGCGCGATTGAAGCGGAGGCCGATGCCATTTGTGATGGTGAAGATGTTTACATCATCGGTATCATGCAACACATTGAACCCGCGGGCATTCACTCGGGTGATTCGTATGCCGTATTGCCACCCTACAACCTAGGTGACTTTGTGATTAAGCAAATTGAAAATTATACGAAGCGAATTGCACTTGCCTTAAAAACGGTAGGGCTGATAAACATTCAATTTGCAATAAAGAACGATACAGTCTTTATAATCGAAGCAAACCCACGCGCTTCACGCACGGTGCCTTTCATTTGTAAGGCCTATAATGAGCCATACGTTAATTATGCTGCTAAAGTAATGTTGGGCGAAAAGAAGGTAAAAGATTTCAAATTCAATCCTACCAAAAAGGGCTACGCAATCAAAGTGCCTGTTTTCTCTTTTAGTAAATTTCCCGATGTAAATAAAGAGCTTGGCCCTGAGATGAAATCAACGGGTGAGGCGATTTACTTCATTGATGATTTGATGGATGATTATTTCTTAAGCATTTATAACGATCGGAATTTGTACTTGAGCAGGTAGATCACTCCTTGTAAATCTACCAGTGAAATTATTTACTTCATTGATGATCTGATGTATGATTATTTCTTAAGTATTTATAGCGATCGGAACTTGTATTAGGGTGGATGGATCACTTCTGGTTTTCTTTTTCAAAAAATTGAAAAAGAAGTTCATTGCTTTTTCGGAGTTGATTTACCTCCAAGTGCAATAATTCAATAATCTTTTCCAGCTTTGAGTTCTCATTAAGAATAAAATTATTGTTATGAGGCGCATGATTGTTAAATGTATTGTTAAAGATTTTGCTTTCATCAAAATTCACGATATCTAAAGGGTCAATCTGAAGAACCTTTGCAATCTGCTCAACCCTGCCAAAGTCCAGTTTGGTTTCTTCACGTTCAATTTTACCAAAGGCTTGAGGTGTAATGTTTAACTGGCTCGCAATGTATTCCTGCGAAATACCCTTGAGTTCGCGGATTTTTCTGATTTTATCTCCTATTTTCATTTTGCTAAGTTTTGTTTTGGACTGTTTCTAAACATCCATCCTCAAATTTAATGGGGTTTTAATATACAACTATAAGGTTTTTATTTGAAACTAAAAATTTTTCACATTATTGAGACGAAGACTTAATCTTGTTATGCAATTCAGATGAACCGCAAAATAGATTACACCAAACCTTAAATTTATGGTATGAAAAAGGCTACAATTTTAGTAACAATGATTGTGTTAATGATTTCAATGGAAGCCACGGCAGATTGCTCCATGATTACATCTTGCAAAGACGGAGGAAATGTTTATTGTTCAGGATCCTCATGTAGTTCCAACGGTAGTTCGGTTACTTGTGATGGTTGTACGAGTTCTTGCCAACAAAAATAAATTGGTATTTAAACTTAAAATAACTGGAGTTACGCATAGTCAAAAGAGAGTTGATAGTCTGGCTTAAGCTCGGCAAGTTTTTTGAAAGCTGCTTTTAGAGCCGACCACTGTATCTG
>JAYVPS010000316.1:0-3067 GCA_043757225.1 Cytophagales bacterium
CTGGGCAACGTCCACCATTGAAACGATTGAAAAGGAAATCAATCCAATGAGGGATAATTTAATTTCGTTTGACATTTCTTTAAATAAGCTACGGGAAAAAATCTTGAAAGATTCCGTCTCTGTTAAAGCAGATCTTGAGTTGCTTACTGACCACCTTTTGTCTTCGCAATTAAAAAAGTATGATTCAGACCCACTGCCTCTGGCAATTTTTTCTATGAAACGGACCGAAATGAAATATCTTTCTGATAAGGTTCTTCATAAGTCATTTGGTGATTCTGTCAACGTAAAGCTTCGACTTACATCGTTGGAAATGGAATTAGATGAACTAAGGAGGTTAGACAGTATTTCGAGTGGATTAGTGCGAAGGGATTTAGATGCGGAATCATTGAACTACAATCACTTTATTTCTAAATCATATGGCGCCAAGGCGGTGTTGGCGAGCTTGATTAATACTACTCAGGCTTTTGCAAAACGAGAGCTTTTAAAAGAAGAAATTGAATGGGAAGCCACCATGCAGGCATCTAAGTGGGCTATTGTTGGCAGGGATTCAATTCCACTTTACTTTGAAACAAACAGAGAACTTAAATTTAAGCCTTTGGTGATTGTCGATGAGAAATATACCATTGGCTTTAATTATAAAGATTCGTTAGCGACTGGATATCTTTATTCGATAACCCCCGCTCGCGTTCCGGATATAAAAGCAACGTTCCCTGTCGACCAACCTAATTTTAAGAAGCGCGACTTGCCAATCATCAAGTGTCTATCGATAGTCGGTGGAGATAATCAAGTATATTTTGCTGTAATCTATTCTGAGGGGAAAGTGGAAGATAAGTTTCCGGTTACCATTGCCAAAGTATATCGCTCTGATGGCCTGGCATGGAGTAGCAATTTTAAGTTAGAGATGATTCCAACAGAATTGAATTACTCAGTTGATACGGGTGAACTATCTATAAAAACAACCAACACTACCGGTGAGAGTAAGATGGTTGTGATAGACAAAAACGGGAAGAAGTTACAATGAAATGAGTTGAAATAATTAGTTGCCGGTAAGCTTTTTCCAATCTTGATAACGCATTGTAATTCTCACCTTCATTTTCTCGTAATGATCCCAGCTATCGGTAACATGATAAATAGAGGGAAGGCCTTTTACTAAAATTGTGTCATAGTCTGCACGATATAGACCGCCACCGTAGTAGTAATAGGTGAACATGTTGCCAATACGGTTGAAAAGTTCGAATCCCAAATAGCCATCCCAGATTTCACTCAGGATGGTACAAGAAATTTCCCTTCTCTTAAATCGGAATATCTGCCCTGCGGCTTCCTCTTCAAAATATTCTGAATATAGCTCAGCTTCAATCACCCAACCCAGGTACATACCAATGTGAACATAGGCTTGTTCAATTGGCAGCGAGTCGGGGAAGTTGCCAAGAAAATGAGACTTGGCATTATCATAAATGGTTTTTTGGGCATCGGCTTTCTTTTCCATAATTCAAGATTAAGTAAAATTTTTGAAAGGATGAGCTATTTAGTGAGGTCTGAGTAAGGTTTTATTTCAGATAGTACAATCTTGTTATTCTTCCGATTAATGTCGGCCATTCGCTGAGTTGGGTCTATTTCTAAGCTTTCGATTTCACTTAGTTTCTTGCTGATTTTCAGCGTGTAAGAGGGATTAACCCATGGCCATGCTTCTAGCACCGTGCGCATCATTTGCGTGCCTTCTGCCGGCTTATTACCCATCATTTCGTTTAAAGGAATATAATAGAGCTCTTTACTTCCATCTTTTAAAGTCACAAGTAAATCAATAGGCATAGGAAAATCCCCAATCCTTTGAAGATCTAGTAACGTGGCACTTTCTTTCTCCAAGATGATACCAAGGCCATAATCAATCCGTTTGGTGGTATTTATCCAATATCGCAGATACCAATGGAGTTGTAGCCCCGATGTTTTTTCCATGATTCGGATGAAATCGTTTGGCTCTGGATGTTTCATTTTCCAAGTATTGTAATAGCGCAGCATACCTTTATAGAAATTTTCAGTTCCAATTAAATATTTAAGCTGTTCCAGCATAACAGCGCCCATGCTATAGGCCATGGTACTATAGGCTCGGTTTGTGTTAAAGTGGTCAGAATGCTGATTAGCAGGTTCTTGTAGGCCGCTATTTACCAAACTAAAATAGCTTGTATAGCTTCCTTGGTGGGGAGAATTATCGTTGCCTAAAATGGCGGCCATTGCCTCGCTGCTAGCAAAGTCAGTGAAGCCTTCATCCATCCATGCATGAAGTGATTCATTGGATGCCAGCGTCATCTGATACCAGCTATGAGCTACTTCATGAGCCATCGTACCACTTATTCCTGCTAAACTGCCTTCTCCTAAAATTAAGGTACACATAGGGTACTCCATCCCGCCATCGCCACCTTGTATGATAGAATAGGTATCAAAAGGATATTTGCCAAAATGTTGGTTCAGGTATTGAAATACTTTTACAGCATACTCTTGCATTTTCTTCCAATTCTCTGCAGTCTTTTCGTTTTTCTGATAGAAAAAATGTAGCTCAGGGCCATTGGGGACTTTTGCTTTATCATGCGTGTAATCTGGGTCGGCTGCCCAAGCAAAGTCAATCACATCTTTGGCGATAAAATGCCACGTCAAATCGCCAGTAGACTTTTTCACATCCGTACTCTGACTTTCGTATCCGTACCCAATTTGCTCCGGATTTTGAAGTTTGCCCGTGCCGCCAATGACATATTTAGGGTCAGTAGTAATCTTCACATCAAAGTCTCCCCATACAGCTTGAAATTCCCTTGCAACATAGTGGTAGGCGTGCCATCCTTGAAAGTCATACTCAGCAATTTTAGGGTACCATTGCGTCATTGAGTAAGCAATGCCTTCACGATTGTCTCTTCCACTTCTTCGAATTTGTAGCGGCACTTGTGACTCGAATTTCATTTCAAAAACAGATTTGGACTTTGGAAGAATAGGGTTGACTAAGGTTACTTCTAACACAGTACCGGTCACTTGATAGATGAGATCCTTTCCATCCTGCTTTAAGGATAGGATATGTTGGTAG
>JAYVPS010000317.1:0-11348 GCA_043757225.1 Cytophagales bacterium
CTAATTTCTCAGCCAACACCTCCGTATCTGTAGGCGGTTCTTCTATGGTAAATAACGGCTCCTCCTTCTCTACTTTTACGGGTTCTATTTCCAGCTTAATGTCAGGGATCTTTACCGGCTCTTCCGGTGTCTTTACCAACAAGACCGGCTCAGGATCATCTTCCGTTTGATCCGGCCAATTATCACGATCATCTGAGTAGGTTGGCTTCAGATCATCCGTTGGCAATAGGGCATCGTTACCCATTGGCTTCGGATTTCTAACCTGAAAGGCATTGATAGCAGTAACGTTGAAGAAATAAATAATAAAAATGAATAGCGATAGCACGAGTATCATAAAAGTGCCCCATCCAAACAATCCATCAGAGATTTTTGCCAACTCGTAGCCAAGGCCTCCACTTAAGAAACTGATTTCGTTTATACCCGCCAAGCTGTGGGTGAGATAACCTAATAACAGGCTTAACCATAATCCTGCGAAGACAGAAAAAATAAATACAGAGAAAACCGGCACCAACTCTCTCTTGAAAACTAACTTGAATCCCACTAAAAATAAAAGAGGTGGAATAAAAAAAGCAGAAATACCCAACCACTTAAAAATCAAATAATGAGTGGTGACCGCCCCATAAAGTCCCAACCAATTTTCAGCTTCCCTGCCAGATTCCAGCAAAGCAGTATTTCCTAATGCTTCTACTACACTTTGATCGGCCTTGCCCGTGAATAAATACGAAATGAAAGCAGTGAACAGATATAGCGAAACGACAATCAGGAAGAAACCAGCTGCTAAGGCAAAGCGTGGATCTTGAAAAAAGAAAAAATTGAATTTGAATTTCGACTTGGCAGCCTTTCCCTTCTTTTCCTTTTCAGGCTTCTTAAATGTATTAGACTTATAGGTATTTTCTGCCATCTCGAATTTGTGGCAAATCTAAGTAAAATATGCGGAAAGAAAGGTATTGCCAAGATAGAGAACGAGCTCTATAAATAGCCGAAGAACCCATCAAGTTCTTCCTGAATTGATGAGAATAGCACCAACATGTCATCAACTAAAACATACCCATTTGGGTACACAGAAGTATGAGCCCTATGATAATCTATTCCTTTTATCCTCTGCGCATCTTATTGATTAATTGTAATCTTCCCATGATCACCATTCGCTAATTTATTGAATGGCAACTTTACCCGTAAGTAATTTCCTTCAACTGAAGCGGTGATGTTCTCTGAATCAATGAAATATGGAATAACTTTACTGTAAACAAACCTTGGCATTTGTATCGAATTTTTGTTTGATTCCATTTGGAACAAGTAAAAAATACTCAATATATTATTATGTATTTCCACTTGCAGGCTTTCATTATTTACGCCCGGCACTGACACTCCAACCGCTCGATGATTTTCCAGTTCTTGCAACAATAATTTAGCCTCGCTCATTCCTCTGTTAAGTGTATTTAAAACATTGATTGAGTTGAGCAGTTCCCTGCTAACTAATTCCTTTCCACTTTTCATCTCTATTCACGTTTAATTATTTTAATTATTTAACAATCAGCATACCAACAAAAGTTCAGGCCAAAAAGGCAGATGCTTTTCTCCTTATGAGTACTTTAAAAGTCAAAATGGCCTGATAAAACTGAGACCGCTAGTTGAAGATTACTAATCTTAAAACATAGCTTACCTTTGAATGATGGATCCTGTTGTGTCAGCTTCTCGCACCCATTCAGAAAAAAGACTCTTTCAAATCGCTTTGGGTCTCGGCATTTTTACTATTCTCTATAATTTAATCGAAGGACTTATCGCTACTTACTTCGGCTACCAAGATGAAACACTTGCCCTATTTGGTTTTGGTGTGGACAGTTTCATCGAAATGATTTCGGGTATCGGCATCGTTTACATGGTGCTGAGAATTCAAAAAAATACACATAGCCACCGAAGTGATTTTGAGAAGACAGCATTGAAAATAACCGGCTGGTCTTTTTATGTTTTGGTGGTAGCCTTATTACTCTCGGTTCTGATTAATCTATACAACCAACAAAAGCCTGTCAATACTTTTTGGGGCATTATCATCTCTTGTATTTCTATTTTAGTAATGCTCGGTTTGCTGAAAGGCAAGTTGGATGTTGGTAAGAAACTCAACTCGGAAGCTATTTTAGCCGATGCGAGTTGCACAAAGGTTTGTATTTATATGTCATGTGTGCTTCTGCTATCGTCAGTAATTTATGAAATCACAAACTTCACCTATGCCGATGCACTAGGGACTCTCGGCCTTGCGTGGTTTTCCTATCAAGAAGGAAGAGAATGCTTTGAGAAAGCAGCCTCTGATAAATATTGCCATCATGGGTGATATCGATAATCACGTCTGATTAGTGCTGGTTAGTCCAAGTCTAAAACTATTCTTAAATTCTCTCTAACCTTGTCAGCCGTATCGCTATCCACTTCACCAACTTTTTTAACAAGCCGTTTGTTGTCAATGGCTCTAACTTGGTCAATCATTATGTCACAGTCCTCCTTGAGTCCGAATTTTGATTTTTTTAGATGAACTCGTAAAATTTCGGAGTCCGGTTTTACATTTGTTGTTATCGGGCAAACGATAGTCGATGGATGCTCTTTATTTAGTAAGTCGGTCTGAACAAGAATAACAGGTCTAATTTTTCCTGTTTCTGTCCCCATTCTCGGATTTAGGTTAGCAATCCAAATTTCAAATTGCTTAATCTTCATCATTCAGTCTTTCAAATTCAGCCAAGACCTCTAATGAATCCTTAGCAACGATTTTTGATTCCTTACTCAACTGTTTTGACAGAAGTCTCCGTTTGTGAAGTCGGTTGTAGAATTCGATAGCCTCGTTTATGTATCTATTTCGGTTCTTTTTAACCTTAGTTACAATTTTCTCAGTCTCTTGGAAAATGTTGTCCTCGAGTTTTAATGATAGATTTTTCATTGTATTCCTTTTTCCAAAGGTATATACTTTTTTGATATACTCCAAATTTTATTGAGTGCACTACATTAAGGATATGCCAATTTCCAGTGTGGTTTATTGGTTGTGATCTCGTCTCATAGTAATCGATCATCCCAAATGAATCTGGTTGTCAAAAATTATAAAACTAAACAGGCTAAGTCCTTCGCTCCAGTATCTTTCAATACCTTCATCACTACTTTGGTGGACATCTATGCCGCAGCCCACCCTGACGGCTTGCTCAAAACTAATTTCTGTGCGCTCCATATAATTTTATTTGCCCTCGATGGCCAACTAAAATTAGCAATATTCATCCTCGTTCGGGTGTGTTAAAGTCGCTCATGGAGATTTCATATTATTTATTACCAATCACTTTTTTTGTCCGTTGATGTAACTGCCTTATTCATAGAAGCTTTAATCGCTGTCACGAGACTATTTGCTTTGCTGATAGTTTCTATTTTATACTTTTCCAGAACGTCTCTTGGGTCTCCGTTTTTCTTGAAATAAGTCTTTTGGTCAAACATCTCCTCAGCTCTTGTCGTTGTCGTTCCATATTGACCTGGATAACTCTTAAAGTAGATGTCATAAATTTCGTATTTATAAGGTCCTTCTTTACTCTGAATCTTTATTGTATACCACATTTGTATGGGTGTGCTAATTCCAATGACTTTAATATAGATGTCATTAAACCCTTTAC
Source organism: Cytophagales bacterium (assembly GCA_043757225.1). GTDB lineage: Bacteria > Bacteroidota > Bacteroidia > Cytophagales > Cyclobacteriaceae > ELB16-189. Next base: position 3,636 of record JAYVPS010000317.1, read on the forward strand.
CAATCAAGACTCCGGATTCTTTGTCGTCCATTTGAATTACATCCTTTGCTGACTTAAACACTTCAACAAAAAATTGTTTCGATCTCAAATAGAGTTCATCTTTTTTAATATTGTCAACTTGAATTACCTCGTTGTAATTAAGGTTTCCACTTTCGTCCTTGGGTAATTCGTCAATTAATTGTCCGAAACTTACTATCGGAGCTACAATCATAAGAATTAATAATCCTTGTCTCATGGGTCTGGTTGGTTAAATTTAATTACTGCATTGGCCACAACGTTTAGCTATGAAACGAAATTTAACAGCACGCACGTTAAGAACCTACAATACAGCATATGTTTTATAGCTTGTGTTATGGGCTGAGCCGCTCACTTACTCTTTCTAAATTCCTCAGATTTTTTTCGGAAATATTCCAATTCCTGTTCTGGAGTCATTCCCTTTATTATCTGAGAAACTCTGTCCCGTTGCTGTCTCATGAACTTAACAGCGTCAAATTTCTTTTCTATATTTATTTCAGTTTTCATATTCCATTAGTTCTTTTGGTGATCGAATCTCAAGAGTATGTAATCCTTCTCTCAGGTTGATAGAATTGTAACCTCTTATTCTTTTTAAATTAACAATGTGTTTAAAATTCCAGCTTACTAGAACGTCAGCGTTGTTGATTGTCGCGAGGGCGATATGTCTACAGTCTGCTCGACTGGTCTCTCCAACAACTTTCTCAGTGATGTAAATTTCTGCCAGCTCAATTGACGCCTTTGTCAATTTAACTAACTCCAATTGTTCGGTAGGAAGCGTCTTGAAAAAAGTCTTAACGTCAGCGGGTGCATTAATTAATTCCTCTTCAAGTAGGTCATAAATTATTAGGTTTATCTCACCCCGGAAAGCCTTGTCAAAGAACATTTTCGTGAAAATATCAAACTCACTGTCATAAATTCCTCCAACTACTGAGGTGTCAATGTAAACTCGTTGAATCATCCCTAAATTTACAACTTTTCCGCGATTCTTTGGTCGTCACTCGGCCTTGCCCATAGTCGAGTCACCCAAGGGAGTTTCACCCTTAGGTTCTCACGGAACCGTGCTTGAAAGTCTCCCTTCACACGGCTCTTCCTGTTCAATCACAAATGTATTTCTACATGATGGATATACCAATAAATTAGCTGTGATTTTGTTTTGAGGTCTTCGATCATCCCAAAATTCTTGGTTGTCTGAAAATTATAAAACTAACAGGCTATGTCCTTCGCTCCATCACCTTTCAGCAACTTCATCACTAATCCAGCTAGCGCGCGTTTGTAACGCGTGCAAATCAAAGCTTCCAGTTGAAGTACCTGTAAATAGTGCATGAAGTATGAAAGTAAAGCTGGTCGATATAAAAGCGAAGGCACGCGTTGCAAACGCGCGCTAACATGAGGCTGGTTTATTTTTCAGGTGTTGAAATATCGTTAGTGTCAATTAACTCAATTGCTTGTGCAGGAGTCTGTCCACCGAACATTACTCCCATTATTGCGGGGAGATAAGTGTCCATTGTAACAATATTAGTCATCAATATTTGGTCAATCAATTCTTCGGTTGGGGTAATATGCTTGTAAAGAATACTTGTTTTATATCGTATTTCACCAGCTTCATTGTCCATTTCAAAATGACCCAAGAAGAAATTATAATTTAGTTGGTTGAGTAAATCTAAAACTTCATTTCTCTTCTCAATTGGAGTATTTGCACCACAAATTGAAAAAAAAACAAGTTTTTGTTCATCTTCAAATACATCAGCGATACATTGAAAATTGCCGTTTTTTCCTCCAATCCCGAATAGAAAAATATTCTTCTCGTCTAACTCCGAGAATTGCCATTCTTGCTTTTTGAGATACTCCTTTACTAATTTAAGCATATACTTTTTTCCGTTTTAATTGCCGTGAATTCAAATTTATATTTGAATACAAAGCTTTTGTTTGGTCATAACGATTTTTAAATTCCACAACAAAATTTGAAGGAAGGTTTACATTGTAAGTTTCATTACCAAAATATGTGTCAACGTTTGATTTATTTACTCTATTGAATCGTTCTCTGCTAATGGTATTGATAGTTAAAGTTGGTCTCAAAATGTCAGAAACGAAATATTCATTTTCTTGCTTTTTACGAGAAAGTGCTTTAAAAACAATAGATTGAATTTTTGAAAAAGAAGGGCAATCGTCAATGTCAAAATAACTTTCTTTATTAGGATAATATTTTAGAGGTACATCATTTAATTCTAACAAATTGTAATCGGTAATTTTATAATTGGTTTCAATATCTGCAACATAAAATTTCTTATCGGGGGTTCTTTCAAACAAATCCAAATGAGAAATGTCACCTTTCATAAAGGCAAGGACTGATAAAGGGGAAATCCTGTAAACAAGCCATCTATTATATTTATCATTTCTATCCGCCCAGTCAAAAATGTATAGGTGTCCACTATTCCCTTCCTCAAACAAGGCAAGTAATGGACCTTCAAAATAAGCTAAATCGCCCACTCTGATTAGGTTAGATATTATGGTTGTATTTTCTTTTTTAATTGATAAATTTTCCATTGTTGTCAAAGATACTAAAAAGATTAGGATGAATATTTGTACGCAAATCGACATTTTCGTATTCATGAAATGTGAAGTGTCCTGATTTTGGATTCAAATCTCCAGCAACACCTTCAGAAAAAACTACTTTAAGCGTTGCAATACATTCTCCAAACTCATTTATAAAATCTGGTCGTAAATGTTCTCTTCGCTTGGTATAATACTTTTTGTAAGTACCATAGGCATTTTTCAAGCTATCAAATAGAGAAAGACCATATGCTTTACACATATTGTCGCTATCGTCAATAATTCTTGCTGGTGGATTTTTAATAAGGTTTAACGGTTTAAAGTCATTTTCATGTTCATTTTGATGAATCCAACGAAAAGCATCTTTCTCAATTTCTGTATAATTGTCGGGTGGGCAATTGGGAAACCTTGAAAGGAATTCTTGATACTTTAATTTCTTGCTTAGCATATATGTTTCTGAAAATTCATGTCGCGAAGGTAGTGTTTGTCTCTTAAATGATGCTCGATTCAATGTTAGCTATTCAAGTGTGAATATCCTATTTGTAAAGGCAGAAGCTCTGGAGCAGGCTCCGGCCAGGGATAGAAGCGAATACCCCGCACCCTGCGCCTCGCGGGGGAGGAGTAGCAGCGGATAGCCCGACCCTGGCGGGTAGATTGAAGCGTGGAAATAAGGGGGCCGCTTAAAAGTACTTTCATCATTTCTTATTGATCTTGCCTTGCAGATGTTCCGCACCCTTTTCGCGCTAAGGCGCTGGCTCTCTACGTAAAAACTCTGGTTTGCGACTTGGTGGATATTGGTTAGGGGTTGTTGATGTGGGCTGAACGTTTCAACGGTTAATTGCATTAAGTCTATTACTTTTACAGTAAAATAAACCGCCCTCATGAGAAACCTTATTTTTATAATCGCCCTGCTGGGCATGATCTCAAAGACAGCTATTGCACAGCCTGCCAAGCCGCAGGTAATGGTGATGGAGATCAAAGATGAAATTGACCCGCGTATGTTGCGCTATGTAAAGCTAGCTTTTGAACATGCCGAAAAAATAAAGGCCGATTACGTGATTATTGAAATGGATACCTACGGTGGCGTGCTGACAGATGCGAAGGAGATTGTTGATGTGGTAATGGATTTTAAAAAGCCGGTTTGGGTCTTTATCAATTCTGATGCGGCATCGGCCGGTGCGCTCATATCCATTGCATGCGATAGCATTTATATGTCGCCCGGGGCAAGCATTGGTGCCGCTACTGTGGTGGAGGGCGCAGGCGGACCGGCAGCGCCTGATAAGTATCAATCGTACATGCGCGGCATTATGCGCTCTACAGCCGAAAAAAACGGACGCAATCCGCGCATTGCAGAAGGCATGGTGGATGAGCGCATAGTGATTGACAGCGTGAAGCAAGCGGGCAAAGTAATTACCTTCACCACGTTAGAAGCTATTGAAAATAACTACTGCGAAGCGAAAGTAGAATCGATAGAAGAAATTTTAAAACGCAACAAGGTTGAAAATTACGAGTTGCATCATTTTAAATTGGGCGCCACAGAAAAAGTAATTGCCTTTGTCATCAATCCACTCATCAGTGGAATTTTGATACTTGTTATTCTGGGCGGACTTTATTTTGAATTACAAACTCCGGGCATTGGCTTTCCACTTTTTGCATCCATTACTGCGCTGGTTCTTTACCTGGTGCCTTACTACCTAAACGGCTTGGCCGAATATTGGGAGATCATCGCGCTCTTTGTGGGCATTCTTTTATTGATGGCAGAGATTTTTGTGATTCCGGGATTTGGCGTGGCCGGTATTGCGGGTATTACCCTTACGGTGGTATCGCTAATCTTGATTATGCTCAACAACGACTTTTTCAATTTTGAATTTGTGCCACTGGGCGATATTGTTGCCGCTACCTTCGCGGCCTTAGGTGGAATTTCGGGAGGAATGCTGCTGCTATTTTTTGGTGGTGCCAAACTCATGGACACCAAGGCTTTTCAACGCATGGCCTTGACTGAAACACAAGAAAGCTCGCAAGGCTTTTCTGTCAATGTGAGTGCGCTAAGTCTTTTAGGTCAGCGCGGTACGGCTCACACAATTCTTCGCCCCAGCGGAAAAATAATGATTAACAATGAAATCTACGATGCCTTTACTCGCGGAGAGTTTATTGAAAAAGGTGATGAGATTGAAGTAATTGGAACGGAGGGGGTAACGTTGAGGGTGAAGAAGAGGTTAGAAGTTTAAAGTTAGAAGTCAAAAGTTAGAAGTCAAAAGTTGAAAGTTGGAAGTTAGAAGTTGAAAATTAGAAGATAAAAGTTAGCATTGTTCATGAAAATACTCGGTGTTATTCCGGCTCGCTACGCTTCCAGTCGCTTCCCTGGAAAACCATTGGTTGATCTGGGAGGCCAATCAATGATTCAACGCGTGTATGCACAAGCCAGGCTTTCTACCATTTTAAATAAAGTAGTAGTGGCCACCGATGACCAACGGATTTATGATCATATCATTTCCTTTGGAGGCGAGGCCTGTATGACTTCGGAGCATCACCCCAGTGGCACCGACCGCTGTTACGAAGCCTTGGAAAAAGAAAAATCATCCTTTGATTACGTCATCAACATTCAGGGCGATGAACCCTTTATAGAACCCGGTCAAATTGATTTGCTGGCATCATTACTCGATGGCGAAACACAATTGGCTACGCTGATAAAATTGATTGATACCGAAGAACAATTACACAGTGTTGGCGAAGTAAAGGTGACCTTCAACAAAAACTACGAGGCGCTTTACTTCAGTCGTGCAGTAATTCCGTTCTTACATAAGGTAGAGCAACGTGAGTGGTTGAAGAAGTATGATTTCTACAAGCATGTGGGCATGTACGCCTACCGTGCCGACATTTTAAAAGAAATCAGTTCACTAAAATTATCTGCGCTGGAACAAGCGGAGTCGCTGGAGCAACTGCGCTGGATGGAAAATGGCTTCACCGTAAAAGTGGGAATCACCGAGGTGGAGACGATGTGCGTGGATACCCCTGAAGATTTGGAGAAGGCGAGGGTCTATTTTGCCGCGAAATAAAGCGATGTCGTCCTATCTTTTAATAGGGCATTTCTAAAAACCTAACCGTCATTGCGAGCGGACCGAAGCAATCCCCAGTTCGGAGTCCCCAAACGGGGGATTGCTTCGGTCGAGACGACCTCGCAAAGACGACTTCGAATTTAGAGATGCCCAATAGTTAAAAAATGTGCTCTAGCTCTATACTTAAGAATGCTTCTTGAAGGGCTACCTCATGCTTTATGATGACGAGGCAATGACATGGATAGAAGTAAAATTTTTGTTAGTCGATACTCGCTCAGATTATTTCTTGCATTGTCTTCAGGTCTTCCTTGCCTTAAGAGATTATTTTGAGTAGCTGACAAAGGAGAGATACTTACTATCTGGTGACCACGATGGAACATTAATAGTTCCTTGTCCTCCCAAAAGGTATGCAATTACCTTCGGTGCACCCCCCGAGGCCGGCATTAAACGAATCATCACCCTTTTGTAAAACGGATGATCGTTGGGATCAATCGTTGGAGGGAATGAAATAAGAGCTATCCATTTTCCATCGGGCGAAAAATGGGGGAACCAGTTATTGTATTCATCAAAGGTAATTTGTTCTTGCGCGGATCCATCAGGCTTCATTCGCCAAATCTGCATAGTACCTGTATAACTGGCATTAAAGTAAATGTATTTTCCATCAGGCGAATATTCTGGGCCATCAACATGAGAACCAATATTGGCTGTCAACTTGATTTCCTGGCCACCATTTATTGAGGATTTATAGATGTCATAATTCTTGCCATCGCGCTGCGCTACATAAATAACCTCTTTATTATTCGGAGCCCACCCATGCCAATACGATGGAGTCTTCTCAGTAATTTGTTTAGGAGTTCCACCTGCCAACGGCAAAACGTAAATGGTTGACCCTCCACCAGGCAAACCTTCTCTATGATGACTGATGGCAAGCGTCTTTCCATCAAAGGAGATTCCATGATCATTGTTGTTTCGGTTGGCGAAATCGGTATTTATTTTCTCTGGCATTCCCCCCGCCACCGGGATTGTGTACAATGAACCCCCTCCGTTGAAAAGGATTTTCTTGCCATCCGGCATCCAATTGGGTGCTTCAAATCTCTTATCAGATTCATGAATCACCTTTCTGATTCCATCCGACACATTAATGATTTCCAGTTTCGAACCTAAGGCTCCATTGGTATATCCATCATAATTATCAGGCACCGTCTTTTCAATCCGTACATTCCAAACTTTCGCCTTCTCAATAACATCAACGTTGTGTGAGCAGATGTAGATTCCTGCAAATACTTCTTCAGGCATACTTGTGATCTCATGCGACCCAACCGTTTGGAGTGGTTCACCCCAATTTGCTACTTTCATGATAACGCGTTTGCCAACTCGTTCGATCTGTATGATTTTTAGATTTTTTTTGGGGAAGAAAATTTCATCTTCCGGATCGCGCATCAACGCACCGCGAAGTTCTCGCCACTGCAAAACTGTCAACCCATCACCGTGCGCCACGGCACTGATATGCTGTGCATTTTCGTCTAGTGAACTTCGAACCATCCATCCTATCTTCCGATGCGCATCTGTGCCTGCTCCAATGAACTCAAAATTGGCAGTAAGAATAAAATCACCCTTAATTTTTGAATAGAGGTAGTGAAATTCATCACGACCAAACCAGATATTGTAGCCCGCTCCACTTATGGTGTATGTTTGGTTGACATTATCATAGGTAGTTGAGCCGGCATTTTTTGGATTTCCAACGTCACTAAATGCTTCAAAAATACCTGCTTGCTTGTTTTGCGCAAAAGCTGAAGTAAGGAAAAAAAGAAAAGTAACTAGTAAGAATGGTTTCATAGGAGCTAACATAAATTGAAAATTTAATCCACTATCTCCCTTATTGGCTGGCCGGTACAGCCATTAGGGAATTTAATCTTTAACAATACTGAAAGCGTAGGTGCAATGTCGGTGACTGTGTGATAAGCAGAAGAAATTCCTTTCTTAATTCCCTTGCCATAAAAAAGTATTGGTACGTGGGTATCATAGCTGTAGGCGGAACCATGGGTGGTACCCTGAGGACCTCCTGAACTAATCCAGGCCGGCTCTAATTGCA
>JAYVPS010000318.1:0-3048 GCA_043757225.1 Cytophagales bacterium
CTTCAACATGGGCTTTTATACGGAACAAGAGAAATCGCTATCGGAGCGGTGAGTCGCAAGACCATCAAAGATGTAAGGATGACATCAGATAGCGGTGACGGACTAAGTTGTAGTAGTGAAGAAGTTTTCGAAAGAAGATGGAGCGAAGGACTTAGCCTGTTTGGTTTTATAATTTTTGACAACCAAATAATTTGGGATGATCGATTACTATGAGACGAAATCACAACCAATAACCACACTGGAAATTGGTATATCCATAATGTAGAAATACATTTGTGATTAAACAGGAAGGATGGTGAAAAAATGATTGCCATAATTCAAAAAGAGTTTTTGAATACTCGCATTAATATCTATCTTTCAAATAGCCATGACCTTAAACTGACTAACCTGTTCGAATGCATAGTAGTGAAGTATTGAGCATGAAGAGGCCATCACAAACTTGGGCCGCACGACCCCCGAAGCTCGGGTTTTGTTTAGCAACTTTTCTTATGCTGTCGGCTTCGGTTGTTATATCGCAGCCTAAGCAGATCACTCCGCTGTTGGATTCTGCCAGTATGTACCGCTCCATTCAACCCGACAAAGCGATGAACTTTGCCCGCAGGGCTTTTCAGGAGGCAACGGATGAAGAAAAAAAATCGAGAAGTCTCTTGTTGTTAGGCGTGCTGCATGCCGATGTTAGCAGCTATGACAGTTCATTAATTTACCTGCAGCAATCCCTTGATTTTTTTAAGTTGCGGAATGACTCCAGTGGTATTGCTGAAGTGTATCACAACATGGGTGTAGCCAAAGAGCATCTTGGCTTTTATCAGGAATCTCTCGATTACTATCAGCATGCCTATGAGATCCGAAAGAAGCTCGGACTGGAATCAGAGGTAGCCTTTTCACTCAACAGCGTAGGGAATATTTATGTTTTTCTTAATAACTATTCGCGCGCCCTGGAGCTTTACCTGGAGTCGTTAAAGATTTCAGAAGAGCTAAATAATAAAACAGCCATTGCGAATACCTACAACAATATCGGGATGGTGTATGATTATACGGGCGATTTGGACAAAGCATTTGATTATTACGATCGCGCCCGCCAGGCCTATGAAGCGCTGAACGACAAGCGTGGATTGGCTGGGGTACTTAATAACATCGGACTGATTTATAAAAATAAACGCCAGCCGGAAAAGTCAACTCCCTATTATCAGCAATCACTGAAACTTTTTGAAGAATTGAAAAGCGCCTATGGTGTGGCGGTGTTGCAAAACAATTTGGGAGTTGCCTATGGGCTAATGAACAATCAAGAGCGAGCTCTTCAATATCACCGGCAGGCCCTCGCCACCAATTCAAAAATTGGTAATAACGATGGAATCGCTAACTCTAACAACAGCATTGGTGATTCATATTTAAAACTCAGGCAGTTTGAAGAAGCGGATGAATACTTTGGCAAAGCCTTGAAGGTTGCCCAACAAATCAAGTCGACCGACCGCATGGCGGAATCGTACGAAGGGTTGGCAAGGGCCCGCGAAGGAATGAAAGATTACAAAACCGCTCTTGCTTTCTCACAAAAGGCGCGGGTATTGCGCGACACGCTCTACTCATCAGAAAAATCTCAAAAGCTGTATGAGATGGAGCAGAAATACGAATCGGCCCTGAAGGAAAAACAAATTGCATTACTTAACTCAGAAACAGAGCACCAGAAGTTAGAGATCGCACAAAAGAATGAATTGATTGATCAACGCACTATTCAGCTAGCGCTGGTAATGGCTTCGTTAGTTTTTCTTGGTGTGGCGGTGTACCTGTTTTATTCACGCCTCCGGTTACGACAAGCCGCCAGCCTTGATATGGCTCGTGTCGAGAAGGATCAAGCCATCCTAAAGTCTATCTATGAGCAACGGATGAACATATCCAAAGACATGCATGATGAAATCGGCAGCGGCCTCACCCATATTTCTTTACTCAGCGAGATGATCACCTCACAAAAACGATCCGGATCTGAAATACAGACAGAAGTTCAAACGATCTCTACCATCTCACGACAACTCGTGCAGAGCATGAGTGAAATTATCTGGGCCATCAATCCTCAAAACGAAACACTGGAAAGCCTTACTTCTTACTTGCGTGAACAGACAAACAAATATTTTGAGCCTTTTGAGGTTCGTTATATCATTCATATATCGGAGCAACTTCCTGATGTAAAGCTCACCAATTTGCAAAGGCGCAATTTGTTTTTGGTAACGAAAGAGACACTCAACAATGCCTTAAAGCATGCGCATGCTTCTACTGTCTCTTTAACGATGGAAATTAAAGATGATAGTAGGTTATGCTTTCTGATTTCAGATAATGGCAAAGGATTTGAAATGGATAAAATTCGCAGAAGTGCGAATGGATTGAAAAACATGCAAAGCAGGATGACTGAGATAGGAGGTAGTTTTGAAATTAGCAGCTCTCCACAGAGAACGCATGTTTCATATTCCGTGCTTATATCGAGTGATTAAATTGACAATATTTTCTGATATAGCGCAGGTTACCATTAATATCACATTTTCTTTTGACTCACTTCTGATCATATTTGAAGAATGAAAGTAGAATCAATTGCTATTATTGAGGACGATGATAAGGTGAGCCAATACCTGGCTGAGCAAATTCAACTTAATATCAAGGTAAAGGACTTACGGATTTTCAGAGATGGAGAAACTGCTTTGCAGGAATTAACAGCTCAGCCTGTGGAGGTTGCATTGTTTGATGTAAACCTGCCGGGAATGACAGGTATTGACTGTATTCAGCGATTGAAAATGTTGCATCCCAGAATGCAAATGATTGTGCTTACGGTATATGACGATGCAGATACTATTTTTCAGGCGTTAGCAGCTGGGGCCACCGGTTATTTACTGAAGAGTACTCCTTCCGATAAAGTAGTAGAAGCCATAAGCGAAGTTTTAGAAGGAGGTTCGCCCATCAGCAGCCAGATTGCACGAAAAGTGATTGATGCCTTTGCAGCAAAAGGTAAGGGTAATAAATTTTTTCAGGAGCTGAGCAGACGCGAACAGGAAGTCCTTGAACTGT
>JAYVPS010000319.1:0-3046 GCA_043757225.1 Cytophagales bacterium
TGAGAATCAAAACCGGACTCAATTATCAGATTCTCGGCTTCAAGTATTAAACCTTTCCACTCATTTTTTGTCTAAATTTCAGATTCCAAAGGGATCAAGTTCTTGGAAGATAACGACCTGCTATTAAAGATTCGTAACCCCGACACTAGGAGTTATGGTTTCAACCTGTTGGTGCGGGCCTATCAGCAACGGATCTATTGGCACGTGCGCAAAATGGTAATCGATCACGATGATGCTGATGATCTAACCCAAGAAATCTTTATAAAAATCCATAAATACATTGACACCTTTCGGGAAGACTCGCAACTTTACACCTGGATTTATCGAATTGCCACCAACGAGTGCCTCAGCTTCCTTAAAAAGAAAAAGAGAAGGTTCTTTTTACCTATTGAAGATTTGACTGAGCAGCTCACGGCAAAAGTGGATTCCTCACCCGATATGGATGGAGATGAAATTCAAAAAAGGCTTCAGAAAGCCGTGCTTAAGCTGCCTGACAAGCAACGACTTGTCTTTAACATGAAATACTTTGACGACATCCCCTATGAGGCTATGTCTGAAATAACAAAGACCAGTGTGGGGGCATTGAAAGCAAGCTTTCATCATGCAGTAAAGAAAATAGAAGAATTTTTAGGGGGTGATTAAACTTCAAATACAGTATTTAGTCAAAGCAATAACAAAAATAACTAGTGAAACGCTTAGAAGACATACCGAAAAAACAAGCCTTTAAAGTTCCGGATGGATACTTTGATGAATTGCCTGTGAGGATTCAGGCTCGGATAGCAGCAGAAAGTCCAAAGCCGATCTACCTAACCATTGGAAAGCTCACTGTGAGGTATGCACTTCCTATTCTTTTTGTTGGGATAATTTCAGTGGCACTTTGGGATAATTTTTCTTCAAAAAATACTGATCCCATAGCTGCTTTGGATAGCGTTCCGAATGAACAACTTTTGGCCTATTTAGAAGCAGATGAGATTTCTCTCGAAGAGATTATCGAGAATGCGTCCTTTACAACAGAAACAGTAGATGCGTTACACCAACCCTATCAAGAGGTAACAGATGCAGAACTAACTGAAATTGCTGATGACTATGACTTTAGCTTTTAGAAATATGAAAAAGATACTTGCTTTATTTTCATTTATCATGGCCACCACAGGAGCTTTCGCTCAAGATGAACTGGTACCCGGAAAACCAGACCCAAAAAGCATTGAAAAGATTCAGGCTGCCCGCATTGCGCTGATTTCAGAAAAGTTAAAACTCACCCCTGCCCAAGCAGAGAAATTTTGGCCGGTTTATCGGGAGTTCACGGAACACCGATTGGAACTTCGCAAGCAGTTGCATCAAGCAGAGCGTACGCAAGATCCTGCTAAATCACAGATTCAACATGAACAAGAGCTCATAAAACTTGGCTTACAATTGAAGCAACAAAATGTAGACCTGGAAAAGAATTATTCCGAAAAATTACTAAACGTGATCTCCACGCAACAATTACTTAATTTACCCAAAGCAGAAGATGAGTTCCGTAGATTGTTATTGCAACGGGTACAAGAAAAAAGAGAAATTCGCGATCTTCATCGGGAAAACATGCGCAACAAGCTTGAGCAAAGACAGCGAGAGAAGAATAATTGATGGCCTTTAAAAATTCGGCAGATCGAAGCATTTCAATTTTCGACTTCCCATCTTATCTTTAAGGAATGTTTCCAAGTTTTAAAAGAACAAGTGCCCTCACGTTTTGTATCATGGCACTTGCCTTTTTTGTGAATGGCCAACAACCGGATTCACTTAAAGCAAAAAGAGTTGAAAGTCCGCCCGACTCGCTTTCTTTCTCAAAACTAGATTCCATTTTTTCCGCTTCCGATTCGCTATCCATTTTCGGCATGATCGACAGCCTCCTAAACCAATCATACGACTTAGGATCTTCCTTGGTGGCGCGGGCAGGGTACAACAGCAATATCGTTACCGCTGGTCGTACAATCGGCATCAATCAAAAAGGGGCAACCGCTGGATTATCGTACTATCACAAGTCTGGACTATATGCTGATCTTACCTCGTATTGGAGTCAAGAGTATAACCCAACTCTTTACCTCACCATTGCCTCTGTTGGATATCTAAAAGTCATTTCTAAACGGTATTCCGTAATGGCATCATATGATCGATTCATTTATAACAACAACGATATCAATACAGAAACTCCACTTACCAACATGATGGCATTTTCTAATTTTTTAGACTTCAAACCCATAACCATTAGACTTGATTATTCTTACTATTTCGGAACTGAAAGTGCCCATAGACTTACACCAGGCATACTTATAAGTCTACGCAAATACAATTTCATTGGCTTAGATCGCATTTCCTTTATGCCTTCTTTTCAAATGCTCTTTGGCAGTGCCATCATTACCACCACTCAATTTGTTACCAGCTATAGAAAACTTTCCCGCTATAGACAGTATGATCAAATCAAATTTGGACTGATGAATTATGCTGTCAGTTTCCCTTTGCGCATAACCAAAAAGGATTGGTCACTTATGGCCTCGTTTACTTACAATTGGCCGGTGGCTTTACCAGGCGAAGACTCAGTTATCCCCGAAAATAGTTTCGTTTCAATTACTATTTCCAAGACGATCAATTTTGGCACAAAGGCAAAGAAGGTACCGTAATCTTGCCGCTTAAAAACTTCAATTCTGAGGTTTGAATACTTTTGAATACTTTAGGCCTATCAAAACTTACTCCATGAAAGTAATTCTACCCGTTTTTCTAACCATTTTATCTTTCACCCATTCAATTGCCCAGCGCGACTATTGGCAACAACGTGTCGATTATGTAATGAACGTAACGTTAGATGTCTCCAATCATCATGTAGTTGGTAATCAAAAGTTAACTTATACCAACAACTCTGCCGATACGCTCAACAAGGTCTATTATCATTTATACTTTAATGCATTTCAGCCCGGCAGCATGATGGATGTACGGTCTCGCAACTTGCCCGATCCGGACAGGCGTGTAATGGATCGAATATCAAAACTAAAAGATGACGAAATTGGCTACC
>JAYVPS010000320.1:0-3017 GCA_043757225.1 Cytophagales bacterium
TTAATCCCGAAGAGATTTCATGTTTATAGAAAATTGATTCAAGGATTTTGTGCGACCCCATGGGGGTCGTATGTTATCATCGGCATCATTCTATAAACATTTGACCTCTTCGAGGTCTCTCACGGTTAGTCCCACACTCTAAACGAATTGGACGAGATTATTACCCTACCTCACCAACGCCTTATCAATTCTTTTAGGCGTGTCGGTTCCATCTACAATTGACTTGGCGCTGAGTGCGATGGCTCGAATGGCAGAAGTGATGTTTTTCATATTCAACGTTTCTACCTCATCGTTTACCGTATGATAAAACTTATCAATATCAATTTCGTCTGTTGAAATAGAATGAGCCGGTACTCCTTGACGAGCAAGAGTAGCATTATCTGAACGGTAGAACAGATCTTGCTCAGGATACGGATCAGGATGAAATTGAAAAGGAGTTCCAGTTAAATTTTTCTGAAGGATCGTTCCAAAATCAGAGCGATCAAAACCTGTAATAAAAGCCGAATTCTGTCCCCACTTTGATGGCTTGCCAATCATTTCGATGTTGAACATGGCCACTACCTGATCTGGATTAAGCTGCTCAGAAAAATATTTTGATCCATAACCGCCAATTTCCTCGGCTGTGAATGCCGCAAATACTAACGTTCGATGATTGTTTTTACTCCTTTGAAAATAGCGAGCCAGTTCGATAACCGCTGTAGTGCCAGAAGCGTCATCGTCTGCCCCATTGGCAATTGAGTCACCTGCAATGGGTAGGCTAATTCCGAGGTGATCGTAGTGTCCCGAGAATACTACCATTTCACTTGCTTTAGATGCTCCTGGTAAAACCCCCACTACGTTGGCCATCTTGATGGTCTCAATCTTTTGAGTGGCCTTAATAGAATAGCTTGTTGTGGCATATGAGCCGAGAACAAAAATTTTGGTGTACTTTCGATTTCGTGTAAAGCGTTCATTAAAGTAGCCTTTAAATTCTTTGAAATTTGCTCCAAACTTGCTATCGACCAAAACGATGCAAGAGACCGTGTCGCTCACTAATCCGAAAGCCTTATCAAAAAAGTATTGGTTTTTGTTTGATGCTGTAGAATCATATTCGAGCCTCTTTATCGCAAGGCCAGTGCTTAAATTAACCTCAGCCTTTTCTGAAATAAGAACAGCATCATCAGGCGAAATAATTTTACCGTCCAAAGTAACTTGAAGCGTTTGAGCTCGAATTCTTTCTTTTACAAATTCTTGCCTGTACCCTGTCAATCCTTTTAACGGCTCCAATCCAATTTTCTTAAATTCAGCTTCAATGAAAGCGGCTGCCTTATCAATATACTCTGGTCTGGCCGAAGGACGACCCATCATATCATCGGACGCTAAGGTCTTAATGACGCGGGCTACGCTTTTCTCCGTAATGTACTTTTCAACTTTTTGACCAAAAGCTGATTGAACGAATAGTGATGCGCAGAGAATTAGTATTTTGTTTATCATTAGTGAGAAGTGTTTCTAGGGTTACTGATACTTTCATAAGTTCGCACACACTCGGCCAGGGATAGAAGCGAAAAGCCCGAAGTGTGGAGATTGGTGCGTGGCCGGACTTGCAGCGGATAGCCCGCGAGGCCGCCAAAAAAAAAAATTAGTAGAAACTGTTGAGGAATCATTTACACGTTGTTGTCCGCTACGCCACTTTTGCATGCACGCTCATCTCGCAATTGAACTTCTTCACAAAGAAATCATCCATCTCATCTGCTTTGGCAGGAAGTGCGATGAGGTCTTTTTGGATTTCACTGGCTCGTGGACTGAAGAGGTCATTGAGTGCTACCCGATAGGATAAATGAATTTGGTTATCCCAAATGCCTAAGCGATATGGCCCAATGGGGTTGCTTAGCATATACCGCAACATCTCATCTAAATTTCCTTTTGGAAGTTTGTTGATGGGGCAATTGGCATAGAAATAATTTCGGTTGTAAATAAATAATCGCACTAACGAACTTCCGTGGTGGAATTCCCAAAACTCATTTCCCATTCTGGTCAGCACGGGATTATGCCCCATAGCGGCAATGGTGGACTCCATAAAATTAGATACGGCTGTCAACGGCATTACATCAAATATTTTTGAGTCCATGGCTTCGCCACAACTTGGACAATAGTCTGAGGCGGCATAAGCCAAACTTCCACACGAGTTGCACTTGACAGAAAATCCACCGCCATGCGCTTCTAAACTTTGAAGCTCTTCGTGCAATATAGTTGTTGGAATTGCAAAGCCCATATTATCTGCTTGCGTGAACTTGGAGGTGGTAATGCCCACTAAGGTGCCATCGGCTGCTACCACAGGGCCGCCACTATTTCCAGGATTTACCGCTGCATCAATTTGAATAAAATATCGATCGTTCATCAATTGATTGGCGGAGCTAACAGTACCCTCTGTAACGGTGTAGGGCATTCCGAATGGATACCCTAATACATATACTTGCTGACTGGTTTGCACATTGCGAGGCATTTCGAAACCTGCATGCGCTTGTGGCGCAAAATCTGATTTTAAGATTGCCACATCGGCAGCGGGATTCACTAAGACCACATCGGCTAAATAGCGGTTCATCTGCTGATCTTGCAACGCCACTTGTTTGTTGCCTTGCACCACATGGTAATTGCTGATCCAGACTTTTTTGTCACGCAGATAAAAACTCGTTCCGCTTCCACCCGAGGTAATCACCTTGGCAACTAAATTGGATAAATGCTGTATAGATTCCATAAATTATATTTTAGAATTGGGAATAAGGATCTGTATTTATTTATTGAACGTAGAAAGCAAATGAGCTTCGTAACGGGCCGGATCCATAACGACATCATACGCACCTCGTAACGTAGTGGCGGCTTCTTCCCATGTTTTTCCGGCTGCATTTTGCATGGCCGTCTCGCAATAGGTGGTCAGGTGGCTATTCATACTATTGTAATAGAACAAGCGCAACAAATTGTAGTACATGGTGAAATATGCCGCGATGTAGTTCTTTGCCTTCATCTCTTCCAGCGAGGTG
>JAYVPS010000321.1:0-3007 GCA_043757225.1 Cytophagales bacterium
GCGAAAGCAGTTTTTTTATTCATAGCTTTGATTTGGCCTAAAGCTATATGAATCAATGGCTTGTGAGGGTTTCAGCCTAATAAATGTCCATTAAGCCTATAGTTAAATCTTTATATAAAACTATTCCTTCCGGTTGAAGGTCGGGCAAGGGATGAATCGCTCTTTCTTCTTAGACTTCTCGTGCATGTTAATAGCGAATCGGTACTTCAATGCCATCTCATGTGTCCCTCCGGAAATCGGACCAAGTTTGGAGACCGTAAAATCATAGCTATACGTCAACTCTAACCGATCAAATTGAAAGCCAAGAATTACTACCACTGCATCTTGACTAATATTTCCTTGTACATCTTTGCCCAATGGAATACCTCTGTACCAAAGTCCCATAATAATAGGACTATACAAAAGATAAGCTCCCACATCTAATTGCTCGAACTTATCTTGTTTTTTGTAAACAAAAGAAGGCGAGAGAACGGGAATACTATTCCTTTTGAATGCTCCATTATAAAGAGGAATTCTAACTCCGCCATGAATTGTCAACTTCACAGGCACAAATGCTTCTTGGTTTACGAGCGAGCGATTTGGTTCATTGATGTGATTCGCTGAAAAGCCAAACCAAAAATTCTTATTATACGCCAATAGCCCCGCCTTAAAGTCAAAATAGTGAGCCGTTCCCAAATTGAAAAGAGAAGGGTCATCGCTTGGCACATTGCCGGTGGCGTCAAATTGAAGTTGATCACCAAAGATTAATTTATTGAAATCAATATTGCGAACAGAATAACCAAAATTTAAACCCGAAGAAATCACCCATTTGTTGGATACATTCCATTTATAGGAATACAAGAAATTAAACTGAGATGATTTCATCCCTGCCGTACCGGCCTGATCAACCGTTGCTAAAAACCCAATGCCACTGTTGTGTTGATATAAATTATAATCGTACGAAAAAGCATACGTAACATATCCTCGTGCCGCATTAGGCCATTGATTTCGATAGTTAGCAATGAATCGATGATCGGATGTTGTGCCGGTAAATGCCGGGTTAAGATAGAGTGGTGCAGAATAATATTGAGAGAACTCCGGGTCTTGTGCCTCAGCCGATAAAAAAGCGAGCGTAAAAAAAATGCTACTAATTAAAATCCTTTTCATCAGCGGATTAAATTTATATCCCCTACCCGTACCACCGTTTCTCCATCTTCAAATTTTGCGGTCAGCTTATACATGTAAACGTCCTGGGCACAAAGTTTTCCATTATATGACCCATCCCACCCTTGAGATGCATTTCTGCTTTCAAAAAGCAATTCGCCCCAGCGATTAAAAATAAGCAGCTCAAAATCAGTAACGCCTCTCATGAGCGGAAGGAATACATCATTCTTCCCATCGCTCATCGATCCGACACTACCGGAACCTCCGCCTACATTAGGTGAGAACGCATTCGGCACTAAAACCTGGCCACTCTTCTTTACTCTCACTACGCTTTCTAATTTAGTACTATCAGTGCACCCGTACTGATTGAAGGCAACTAATCGTATTGTATAAAGTCCCTCCTTTTGATAACGATATTCCGGCTTCACTTCCGAGGACGTGCCTCCATCTCCAAAATCCCAACTGAAGCTGGTTGCATCAAAACTCAAGTTATTAGTGTAAAGAATGCCTCCCGGTATATTAATTGAGCGTGGCTTAACGTCAAAGCCCGCGGTAGGCTGGGGAAATGCCTCAATGATTTGTTGTTTCACTTTACTTACTCGTTGGCCTGTAACATTTAATGCCGAAAGAGTAACCGTGTACTTGTCCGCTTTTGTGTAAACATGAATTGGATTAACTTCTTTGGAAGTACCTCCATCACCAAAATCCCATTGATAGGTTTTATCATCAGCATACTTGGATTGATTTGTAAACTCGACATGCAACGGTACGCAGCCGGTGGGAGGTGAATAAGAAAAATCTACCAGTGGAGGAATCGGCATGATCACAATCGTTTGGGTTGTTTGTTCAGTACAAATTTTACTCTTCACGGTTAGTGTAATTAAATAGGTACCAAATGTTTCGTAGGTGTGGGTTGCAATAAGTGGATTGCTGGAAGTAAGGTTATCGCCAAAATCCCAAGAATAAGTCCACGAGCCGGGATTCGTATTATTGGTAATGGAAATAGTTGAGCTCGGTAACACCTGGGTGGCTGGTGATACCGCAAAAGAGGCATTAATATTTTCTTGCTTCGGTACCGCGAATGGCATCACAGTTATGGAACTAGTACAATTAGCAAAGTTCTTCGTGTCTAAAGAAAACTCTACAGCCGTAGGAGAAGCAACGGGCGATGCTCTATTGAATGACCGTTCGATCTGATCTTGAGAAGAAGTAATATTCACCATTGGTATACCATTCTCTTTAATTAGCCAATGGTAGGCTGACAAACCTTTTTGAGTCGCTGTCAGCCTTACTTTTAAAATTTTACAGTCAACCTGAAGGGTGTCAATTAAAAAAAGTGAATTGGGCACGGGGCTGATTCTGATTTTTCTGGTGGAGTCGCCTTTACACCCTGTAGAAAGGGTAGCGATCATATTAACCGAAAAGTCTTTGAAGGAAGTAGTGAGGTTAGAAAATATAAAACCGAAGCTTGGATCGGTACCGGTACTGATTTGTGAAATCAACCCGCTTACATCACTTATCTTCCAGGTATAATCAGTTGGGTTTAAAGATTGTGTTTGAGAATCTGCTTTGAAATTGACCGTTTGAGGAGAACAATTATCATTGAAAGGGGAATAATTAAGTTCACTAAAACCCGCGGCAGTACCGGGAAAAACTGTGATGGTTATTGGTCCTGAAATTTTATCGCATCCATTAACTGTAAACACACGCAGCCTAACATCGAATTGTTTATTGGATGTTGTCATATTTTGAAACTTGTAAACAAAGAAAGGGATCACATTTATTTTCTGGGGAGCAGCTCATTGGGCAAAAAGTTTTTCCAATCTAAAGAGGAAGAATTTTACATCTGTGACGCCTCTCAAAT
>JAYVPS010000322.1:0-11082 GCA_043757225.1 Cytophagales bacterium
GTAACTCCAGCATCATTGGTATTGCCCGTGTCCACATCATATGCATTGTCTAGACCATCATTGTCTGTGTCTAAAGCTGTGAGTGTCTTGGCAGGTTTATACCCTTCTCTGGAATCAGGGCGTGTATCGTTATCTGTATCCATATCCAAATAATCTGGCTTTCCGTCAGCATCAGTATCAAGCGGAATAGTTGAATTCAACACATCATACGAATTATCCAACCCATCACCATCCGCATCTTGGCCAGAAGGCTCACGAAAACTAATTGTTGATTGGCCTTCAATGATATCTACAATACCATCGTCATCACTATCAAGGTCTAAATAATCTGGCCTTGCATCACCATCGCTCTTAGGAGGAGGTGTTAATTTTCCGCCAAAAATATTATTAGGATCAATGGCTGGAGCATCTGCCAATCCATCGCCATCTACATCTGCAGCATCCGCTCGACCATCATTATTAATGTCTAGTGCAGATAAGCCCACTTCATCAATATCAGTTATGCCATCATTATCACTATCAATGTCAATATAATCTGGTTTGCTATCGGTATCCGAATTATAAGGACTGGGTGAAGTGGCTCCAAAAATATTATTCGTATCCACCAATCCTGCATTGATCACTCCATCTCCATCGCTATCAATACCATTCAAGATTCCGTTACTATCTGTATCCAACACTCCAAGTCCTGCTTCTACAACATCTGCAATGCCATCATTATCGCTATCCAAGTCAAACAAATCAAATACACCATCGCCATCGGTATCCAATCGTGATGAGCCCGTTCCTCCAAAAACTGCGTTAGTATCGATCCCTGCTACGTTAATTAAACCATCACCATCCGTATCTGTTCCATTTACAATTCCATCTTTGTTTATATCGAGAATGGTAAGCCCTGCTTCGTCAACATCGGTGATACCATCATTATCACTATCCAAGTCAAAGGCATTCGACACGCCATCGCCATCATTGTCTTTACCAATACTAATCGCTCCAACACCTAAGCCATTGTCTAACCCTACCAGATCACGAACGCCATCGTTATCAACATCGGTAGTTCCATCGATCAGACCATCTTTATTCGTATCGACATTGGCAAAGCCTTGCTCTTGAACATCAAACACACCATCATTGTCATCATCTAAATCATTAAGGTTGGCCACGCCATCTTTATCAGTATCAAAAAGAGCGGGGAAATTTCCTCCAAAGAAACTATTAGGATCTTGAGAGTTCACTATGCCGTCACCATCCGTATCAGGGCTATCTAGTATTCCATCATCGTTGACATCTTGCGCATTCAATTTATTTTCTCTCACATCCAATAAACCATCATTGTCATTATCCAAATCAAAAGCATCCGATACGCCATCCTTATCTATGTCTGACGGTAGTGGGAAATTACCACCATACGTTGTGTTGTTATCCAGTTGAATAATATTAATGACGCCATCTGCATCAGTATCGGTGCCATCAAGTATACCATCTTTATTATTATCGAACGTACCTAACCCATTTTCGAATACATCGCTCACGCCATTGTTGTCGCTATCTAAGTCAAGTGCATTAGATACTCCATCGCCATCAGAATCTTTATTGGCACCAGGTGTGCCACCGTTATTGGCATCTACTACATTTGAAAGTCCATCACCATCTGTGTCAACAAAAGTCACCGGCCCAACAATTCCATCGTTGTTAGGATCTAACGCAATGCCCGATGATTCTATAATATCAGAAATGCCATCATTGTCAGAATCCAGATCCAGATAGTCAGGAGCATTGTCTGAATCCTTATCGAACAAAAGCAATGCTATTCCTCCACTCAAAGGCGTTACTGAATCTGCCAAGCCATCTCCATTGGCATCAGCAAATCCATCAATTCGTCCATCTCCATTAATATCTTTTCCTCCAACTTCGCGAGTATCGGTAATGCCATCATTATCACTATCAACATCCGTGAAGTTGGGCACACCATCGAGGTCACTATTATCAACAGGGTAACTGTCTGCCCGGCCATCATTATTGGTATCGGCACTTGTGCTAATTAATGGGACACCATTTTTACTTGGATCAAACACATCGGCAAAGCCATTTCCGGTGTCAATAAAATTATCAACCTTCCCATCATTGTCTACATCGACTCCTCCTCCTTCTTTAACGTCAGGGATGCCATCATTGTCAGCATCGAGATCAAGGTAGTTCGGCTTGCTGTCACCATCTGAATCTATCGGTGCCAGACCTGTTAACCCGACATTATCTTTAATGCCATCGTTGTTCAAATCAACGCCATCTACTATTCCATCACCATTGGAGTCAACTCCAGCAGATTCAATTACATCAGGAATTCCATCGTTGTCGCTATCTAAATCAAAAAAGTTGGGAACTCCGTCTCCGTCATAGTCTAAGTTTTGACAAACACCTTTAGCATTTAAGGTGCAAAAGTCTGCGTCCTTATAATTCAATATGCCATCAGCATCATCATCAGCTGTTGGATTTCCGGTCAAACAAGAAAAAGTAGTTGCGCCAATCCCACATGTCTCCACATAATCATAGATTCCATCGTTATCATCATCTGAATCAGCGAGGTTATTAACTCCATCACCATCTGAATCAAGGCAATTAATAACGGCTATTATGGTTTTATAAATGCGCGTGCAGCCTACCAGATCGGTTACAACTAATTTATAAGAACCGGATTGGCTAATAGCAAGGTTTGTAAGCGATAGTATTGGACCAATTGCCGCTGTTCCAAATGGGGTAGTCCATACATAACCACTTGGATTGGATATAACGCCTGAGCTGGTTGAAGTTCCATTTAAGCTGATGTTGTCACCCGAACAAATAGTACTAGTGGTAGGAATAGGAGTGATAGAATTAATGTTAGAATTTGAACTGAAAAATGTAAGGCATAAATTGCTAGTAACACCTAGCTCATTTACGATCTTTAATGTTACCGTTTCTTTAAAGCATGGTGATGAATTATTCATTGTGTATTGAATGCAGTTCTTCCCATTAATTGATAGGGTACCACCACCGCTAACCGCAGCATTGAGGATGAAATTATCTGCCCCGCAGCCACCCATATTAAGGCAATGCGAAATCGGGGCGTTTGGTGTTACTGTTCCTACTATATAAGATAAGGTTGGTTGCAGTGTCTCGGGGTCGTAGATTTCGATATTTTTTTGATAGTCGGAGTAGTATGCATAATTTCCTGTTCCTCCGGTATAGGCCAACACGGCTACTTGCATTTTTTGATCGCATGTAATCCGGTTATTTCCTGTCGGTGCGATGGAAGCATCTTCAAAAACTACAAATGAATACTGGGTAGTTGGAATAACATTGGCCTTATTTCCATTTATCGAGGACGCGTATGTGGTGTAAGGCTGACCTCGAAATTTTAAACTCGATAGACCCGAAGTGGGAACATATACAATGGATCTGGCGAAGTCTCCCGGCTTACTAAAATCAACTTTCTTATTTCCAATGCAGGTATTTAGAGGTGGAAGTATTTCCATACCAAACTCGCCAAGTGTTTGAGAACTAACATGAAAAACGTAGATTGGATTACTTGCTTGAACAGAATAGGAAGCAAATCGGGTATCTGAAAAGTAATAGGTAACAACGCCACCATCGTTTATCGAAGCAGGTATAGTATTACCCAAGGCATCAGTAGCTGATGAAACCCCATTAATAGTGAAGGTTGTATTGTTTTTAACCCCCAGTAAAATGATATAGTCTTTGATTGAGGATGGATTTCCTCCATCCAACACCGAATAAGATTTACCAACAAGGGTAGCGGGGATTAACTGTGTAAGCCCTGCATCAGAATCCGAACTTTGTGTGTTGCCAGTATGCTGCGACCCCGAGTTCACTACAATGGGCTTATCAGAAGTAATTTTAATCCCCGAGATCGTTTGGTTTGGTGCTTCGTTTTGAGTTCCAATAATATAAGTCTGTCCCCGATTTAGAGTTATAGTCCTAGTTCCATTCCAATCAGGAACATTATTAATGGCGGCATCGGCACTTCCTTCTAAGGTAATGGTATTAGGCACAGTAAAAGTGATGTTTGTTCCATTTTCTGTTGCCATTACTGAAACAAAATGTTTTTCTCTGGCGCCACCCAAATTGGTTAAGCCACTAAGATTTGTTTGACTCCCTGCATAAAAAGAATATCCCAAGGCTGGGCTGCCATGAATTTGCATGATGTCCTGATTATATTGGAAGCAACCCGCGCGCGATAGCTGCCGGTAGGAGACCTGAAGAGGCTGATCAGAGCTGATAATCAACCCGCTATTGACCAATACAGAATTAAGCGTTGGATTAAGAACCTGATCGCTGCCTACCCCTACGTCAGGAAAGGAAATATTAGCGGGACTAGCTATCGGAATGATTAAGCTTTGAAGCAGCGAACCATCTCCTCGCATTACCTTTACAGACGCTACATTGTTAAGGGAGGTCAAAACAATATCATCTGATCCAAAAAGATCACAATAGACTTTATCCCCATAGATAGGCGGCATATAATACAAATAGGGATCACTGCACGAGGGCACAATTTTACAGGTGCCAAAATTAGCGCAGTCAGGATCCTGGCAGTCAATTAGACCATCGGCATCATCATCTATGTTGTTTGAACAATTTTCTTGGGCGAAAGATTGAAAAAAAAGCAACGAAAATAGGATTCCGATCGGGATAAACTTGAGCCAAATCTTCCACATAAGAGCTAGGTACTTATGCGTAAGTTAATTCAACTTGGTGAAATTACCTCCTATTTTTTGTTGAATGGCCCCAATATTAGGTAGAAGCTTTTGGGTTACCTTTTCCAAAGGTTGAACGAGATCCTACAACCCACCGATTACGATAGGTGCAATGATTTTTTGTGGGAAAGCTTTTGATTTGGTCTTTTTGTTTATCACAGTACTAATTGATTTCTTTGCACCTACAAAAAAGGTAATGACTTCGTAGCTCAGTTGGTAGAGCAGCTGACTCTTAATCAGCGGGTCGGGAGTTCGAGCCTCCCCGGGGTCACATGAATAAAAAAAAATCCCACCTACATGGTGGGATTTTTTGTGGAGAATATCGGAGTCGAACCGATGACCTCTTCCATGCCATGGAAGCACTCTAGCCAGCTGAGCTAATCCCCCATTATTTCAATCTTTTCTTTTGAAAGAGCTAGCAAATATATTTCAATTTGGTAAAGTCACAAAGCCTTGGCTAAAGTAGATAGCCTTCTCATCTCTCGCACTCTATCAGGGTCGACTGTGCGTAATTTAAATTCTGCTCCTGCTTCTGAGCCCATACCCTCAATTTGAGCATTTTTATACTTCATTCCGCTTTCGCGAAAAGCAGTGGCGGAAAAATGGATTTCACTTGCTCCCGACTTGCGTAAAATTTCTTGTACTGTGTTTTCATTAACCCCTGATCCTGGCATAATAGCGATTCTCCCAGTTGCTTTTTTAATCAATTCACCGATCAACGATGCTCCTGCTAACGCTTGTGGTTGCTGACCTGCTGTCAATATTCTGTCAAAGCCCACTTCAATACAATCTTCCATGGCCTCAAAAGGATCGCGCGTCATATCAAATGCCCGATGGCAAGTGACTTTTAGTGGCCTTGCACTATCAATAAGAGCTTTACACCGTTTTTTGTCGATTGTTCCGTCTTCGTTCAAAATCCCAAAAACAACTCCATCAACACTAATTTTCTGGCATTGGTGAATGTCATGCTTCATGCTGTGAAATTCGTAATTAGAATAAAGGAAATCCCCACCTCGCGGACGGATCATTACAAAGACATCTAGGTTAACATTTTGCCGAACGCTTTCAATTGTACCAAAAGAAGGGGTGGTGCCGCCTTCACCAGGGTTATCGCAAAGCTCAATTCTATCCGCACCTCCCTCTTGTGCTTTGAGGGCTGATTCAATATTGTAGACTACAATTTCAGTTAACATAGTTCCACTACTTTGAAGGTTAGAGTTGAGTCAATAAATACTTTTAGAATTAAGCAAATGATTAGCCTCAGCTGCAGAATAAACCGCATAACTAAAACCTTGTTGCAAACAATAAGCTCCGTACTCGCCATTCTTATTCAAGGCTAAAAAGCCGACCTGTATTGTCTTTGCCTTCTCAGGATTTTTTTTGATGATGCGTTCTACGGCTAACTTACACGCAGCTTCGGGTGAATTTCCTTGCCTCATGAGTTCTACTACTAAGTGACAACCCACTATGCGAATCACTTCTTCTCCAACCCCGGTAGAGGTTGCAGCACCGATTTCGTTATCCACAAACAACCCTGCTCCAATGATGGGTGAATCGCCTACCCTACCGCGCATTTTGTAAGCCATGCCACTAGTGGTACAGGCACCAGAAAGATTTCCATTGCCATCCATAGATAAGATACCAATCGTGTCATGGTTCTCAATGTTTGCAATAGGTTTGTATTTCTTTTCTTTCAACCATTCCTTCCACGCTTTCTCCGATTCTTTTGTTAATAAATTTTCCTTTTTGAATCCATTCGCCAAGGCAAACTGCAATGCACCCTCACCGACCAACATCACGTGCGGAGTTTCTTCCATGACTTTTCTTGCAACCGATACAGGATGAACAATATGCTCTAAACACGCTACGGATCCGATGTTTCCGTTTTCATCCATGATACAGGCATCTAATGTTACACGCCCTTCACGATCCGGTAGTCCGCCAAGGCCTACAGAAGTTTCTTTCGGATCGCCTTCAGGGACTCTCGCCCCTGCCTCTACCGCATTTAACGCACGACCGCCTTTTGACAAAACTGCCCAGGCAGCTTCGTTAGCCTGAAGACCAAAATTCCATGTAGAAATCACAATTGGTTTCACCACAGACTTGCTTTGAGCGAAAACTGAAGAAATGGGTAGCGAGGCTGCCGCAACTCCAAGTTTGATAAAATTTCTACGGGTGGCTTTCATTTTAAAATGGCAAAATTTACTAGTAATCTCTACCTGATTTTGAAAACAGATTGTACTCTTGCACTACCTTCATTTTATATGTTCAATTTTCTAAGCGATAAAACGTAGCATATAAAAGCGACAATATAAAATATTATTGGCAACACCAACCCAACTTTATATAGTTTCATAATTGATATTAAAAATAAAGTCCATTTGTTTCTTGCTGGAAGATTTCGGCAAATTTCTCATAATCAGATTTCGCAGCCAAATACCGAGATCATTATTCATATGTGCTAGTTTTCCAATACTCCAACTTGAATTTACAATATAACGAGCCTTCTTCTTTCTTACTTGCTCATATTGCCTAAAAGTATCTTCAATTCGCATTCCTTTATCAAGAAGCTCCCCCAACACATAAGCATCTTCAATAGCCTGGCAAGCTCCTTGTCCCAAATTTGGGGTTGTGGCATGCGCTGCATCTCCAACTAAACAAACATTTTCGCCTTGCCATTGCTCAATTGGTTTTAAGTCAAAAATGTCACTTTCGATTAATTGTTTTTTAGCTGTTGCTGAAATTATTCTTAAAATATCGGAATGAAAATCCTTAAACACTTCTAAAAGATCTGCTTCACTTTTAGAATTCTGTTTTGAATTTGTCAGCGCATACCAATAGACCTTTTTATCGCTTATTTTCACGAAACCAAAACGCTTTCCTCTGCCCCAAGCTTCATTCAATTCGGTGTGATACTTTTCCGGCAACTCAATTTCGCAAATCCCTCTCCAGCATTTTTGGTTGGCATTTCTTAATGAGCCTTCCTTAAACAATTGTTTTCTTACAACTGATTTTATTCCATCCGCACCAATTAAAACGTTGCTTTCCAGCGTTGAGTTGTCTTCAAAAGTCAATTTGAAGAAGGAGTTTTTTTCAATTTTCAAAAGCCTTTTTGAGAATTTTATATTTTCTAACCCTATTTCATTGGCTAGTATTTTTTGTAGTTCGCCTCTATGAATTGCAAGATTATTAACGCCATATTTTTTTTCATATTCCAAAAGATTGATTACTGAAATACTTTTTAGTTGACTGTCAGTAATTTTCATGAAAGAAATCTTGTTCCCTGCTTTTTCAATTTTTTCTCGAATGCCAATCTTTTGAAAAATCTGCATAGCATTATTGGCAAGTATAATGCCGGCACCCACAGGTTTAATTTCAGAAGAACTTTCAACTAAGGTTACATCCAGTCCTTTTTGCGTCAATATTATTGCAGTTGTTAGTCCGCCAATTCCTGCCCCTATTATGGTAATAATAGGGTTAACGCCCAATTCAAGATGCTTCTCGCATTCATAGTAATCTCCTATTTGTTCTAAAAGCTTCATAGCCTCTTGATATAAAATAACATCCCCGTTGCTGTTAGGTATACTTTTAAGATTATGTCACACGGGGTAACTATTCACCTGCAAGGAAATGCTTTATAATTTAACACTTAGTACTTCTACGACAATTAAAAAATATCATTAAATTTTTGTTGCTATCAGTGCCAAATAACAGGAAATTACAATGCCTCTATTGCAAAGATTTGCTTTCTTTGCGAATTCAATTTAAAGCCACTATGTCACTATGAAAAAAATTGCTTTAGCATGCGCGCTGTTAACTTCAGGTTCAATTCTATATGCCCAATCTAAGAAAGAGCTGCAAAATGAAGTGTCTCAATTGAAAGGCGAAACACAGACGCTTAAAAGGGAAATTGAAGAATTAAAGAAGCCGATGAATTTGCAATTAACGGACAAACACAAAAAGGCGAGCTATGGCCTTGGGGTGTTGGTGGCCTCCAATTTGAAACCGCAAACTGGCGACTCTATACTTATAGATGTGATGATTGAAGGCATAAAAAGTGTTTTTAAAAATGAACCCTTGCTAATGCAACCGCAAGAATGTTCAAGCATCGTTCAACAATACATGCAGGAAACAGCAGCTGTAATATCTACCAAAATGCGGGGAGAAGGTCAGCGATTTCTTATGGAAAACAAAACTAAAGAAGGGGTAATGACTACCCCGAGCGGCTTACAGTATAAAGTAATTATCAAAGGTACTGGCAAAGCCCCTGCAGCTACTGACAAAGCAACAGTACATTATACAGGCAAATTGCTTGATGGAACAATCTTTGACAGTTCAGTTGAGCGTGGCAGCCCAGCAACATTTGGCTTAAATCAGGTAATTGCAGGGTGGACAGAGGCCTTGCAACTGATGCACGAAGGCGATAAGTGGATATTATTCATTCCTGAAAATATTGGCTATGGCGAACGCGGAAATGGCCGCCAGATTCCTCCATACTCCACTCTAATTTTTGAATTGGAGTTGATTAAAGTAAACTAAAATGGTTCACGACTTTATTAGTTGTTTATATTTTCATGAGGGAATGAGAAGAGGCATGATAAATAAGTGAAGGAATTTATAAGTTTTCAGGGACAGGGTATCACCCAGTTGAATAGATACTTTTCCCATTCGGGGTTCATTGCCTTAGCTTTTTTTTCTATCCTATTTGCTATCTTGTGAGTAATTCTGAGTCGTGAATATTACCGTTTCCGCTAAGTATGAGATTTTCATTTTGGCTTGTTTTAATACTAGTAATTGATTTTCAGCCTTTATTCTCACAAGAGAATTCAACAAGCTGGAAAGACATTCAAAAATCAAGAAAAGGCACGGTGACTATTCTTTGGTTTCCCAACGATCCTTTTGGTTACAAAGCGGGTAACGGACAGTTGAAAGGTATAGAAGTAGAGATCGTGAAAGGGTTTCAGAAATACCTGAAAGAGCATTATGAAATTGATCTTTCAATCCAATGGGTAGAGGAGAATACTTTTAAACAAGTGTTGACTCAGATAAAAAATGCTTCAGCCAACGGGATTTGGGGAGTCGCAGGATTTTCGTTCTCAGAAGAAAGAAAAACTTTCATGAAATTTTCTCCTTCGTACATGGCTGATATGGCTGTTCTTGTTTCCACCCAGGACATACCCATCGTGAGATCAAGGGAAGATTTGAAAAAATATTTTGAGGGGGCAACAGCCATCACCGCACAGGGAACTATTTTAGAAAAGGAATTGATTCAACTTCGGGATCAAAATCAAATTCACTTCAACATAGAATATACAGGTGGCAGTGATGCCTTGATTAAAGTACTTAGGAATCGAAAAAAAAGCTTTGGGTATCTCAACCTGCCGGTGTATTTGATGGACTTAGACAAGGGCTTAACTAAACTCAACCGACAAAGTTATCTTACCAAAAGATATGAAGGACGAGGAATCGGCTTACCAAAAACGAGTGATTGGGATGTTCCGCTGAATGAATATTTTGGCAGTCAGGAATTCCGACAAAACATTGAAGTTATAATTGCTGGTTATATTAATATTGAATTGTATCATTTTATTGAAACACTCAATCCTGAAAATGAAGTCAGTCTCCTTAATAAGGAAAAGGATCTCCAGCAAATGCAACTTAAGCTTCAGCAATTGGTGATCAAAGATAAAAACGAAAAGCAACTCTATCTAATAGTCATTAGTATTGGTGCAACGATCCTCCTAATTATTATTGCCATTCTATTCCGAAGACAACGCAAGAGTCATCATCAACTCAAAGAGCAAAAGGTAGAAATTGAAGCGCAGTCTGATGAAATTAAATCAATCAACGATAACCTAGAGCTCCTAATTAGAGAACGGACTCGTGAACTTGAAACTAAGAACAAGGCACTTGAGCAATATGCGTTTATCACGGCTCATAAGTTAAGAGGACCCTTATCAACTATTCTTGGTCTCGTTGTACTGATGGAGAAAATAAAATTACCCGAAGACGATAAAATTCTTCTCGCCCACTTAAGCAAATCCACTAAAAAATTGGATGAAATTATTCATACTGTAATGAATGCTATTGATAATAACGACTCTAACGATCAAGATAAATCTGTGTGAAATTTTTTGCCCTTTTCTCCTAGGCTTTATCATCAATTGTAATCGAAGAATTTAAAAAGTCTA
Source organism: Cytophagales bacterium (assembly GCA_043757225.1). GTDB lineage: Bacteria > Bacteroidota > Bacteroidia > Cytophagales > Cyclobacteriaceae > ELB16-189. Next base: position 10,946 of record JAYVPS010000322.1, read on the forward strand.
TTGTTGTCAAGGGTCAAAATTTCTGTGCAAAAAAAACTAGGAGAGAATCTTGGCCAGAGATAGTAGCGGATACCACGGATACCCCGCGGTGACACGCCTCACGCTACGAGGAGTAGTAGCGTATAGCCCACCCCGGC
>JAYVPS010000323.1:0-11059 GCA_043757225.1 Cytophagales bacterium
AGTTGGAGTTTAACGAGAAGGCAGACCAGAACTAAGTGATATTTTAACCTTAGGTAGGAAGATGAATTTACAGCTGCTCGGCATTTTTGACGAGCTTGTTTATATCTTCTGCACCACACTTGCCACAGCCTGATGCACATCCTTCTTTTGCTTGAAAGGAGCGATAGACCATTCTACTTAAGTAAAAGGCTGCCCCTGAAAAAATTAATCCGATGAGAATGGATTGAACCATAATGTAAATTAAGCAACTCATTCTATAACCGCTATTGAAACTTAATAATTTCCGTTGCTGGCGCGCGTTTGCAACGCGTGCCGTTCTCAACATTAAATTTCAAACTCTATTTCAAAAAGGGATAAAAGCCACACGCATTATAAATGCGAGCAAACGGGGGTATGTACTTTCTTCTCGTCAACCCTGTTTTGGCTTAATTCCTTTGTGAGCAAGTTCTACAATTTCATTTATGCGTTTTTGTCTTGTTTCCTGTCGCTTTGCAAGTATAATCCATTGTAACATTGCTTTCCTTACTGATTTACTCAAACTTAAAAAAAAGTCCATAGCGTTTGCTTTGGTCATTAATTTGGTTTCTAAGTCTGGCGGTATTATTAATTCTTCAACACTGTCTAATATTTCCCAAGTACCATTTCGTTTTGCAACTTCTATGCAGTCCAAGCCTACTTTGGTCATAAGTCCGGTGTCAATAAGTTTACAAACTTTTTGTTTATTTATTTTTGACCAGGTGCTTTTAGGTTTTCGCTTACTGAAATATTGAATTGACCTTTCTTCGTCTAACTTTTTTTTAATACTGTCTATCCAACCAAAACATAAGGCTTCGTCAACTGCATCACTCCAAGTTATGCTTGGCTTGTCTGACTTTTTTTTATACATAATGAGCCAAACGGCATCTTTTTGTTTATTGTTTTTGGCTAACCATTTTCGCCAATGCTGTTTGGTCTTCGGATAATATGTTTCTATTTCGCTGATTGCCATTTTATTTCATTGCCACTAATATAAGACTAACAATTAAAATTCCTGTTAAATGATACGCCCCGCTTATAATTCTGTAGTGAATTGGTCTTGGCATATTGGGATTTATGGCAATGTTGATTGTGTTGGCAACTAAAAAACCAACGCCTACTACAAGAGCAAACTCAATAGCATTGCTTGTTGAAGTGATGTTTAATTGCCTAAACATTTTATTGTAGCCAGTGCGCCTTGCACACGCGCGCCAACGAGGGGTTGAGAAAACCAGCTTGCACTAGTAGGTTTAGTGGTGCGGTGAAAACACCGACCAAAGGCAAAAAGGTCAGGATGTATTCAGTTGAAGTTGGTAAATTATCGAAAATGTGTCGGTATTTTAAAGCTTTATATTGTTAACTTTGTCAGATTCGATGAGCAACAAAATTGGAATATTTTCATTCTTCGCAGGTGCGGGGTTTCTTGACTTGGGTTTTGAAAAAACTGGTCATTACGAAACGCTGTTTATGAACGAGTATCATAAAGCTTTTGCTCAAATCTATGCTGCGTCACGAAAAAACTTAGGTATTGCTCCTCCTACCTTTGGTCACCAAGTCGCTGATATTACTGAAAACCTAACCAACTTGAATTCGATTTGGTTAGCTGAAAATTTAAAGAAAGCAAAGAAAAGTCACGATATAGTCGGTTTTGTCGGTGGTCCGCCTTGTCCGGATTTTTCCGTTGCCGGAAAAAACAGGGGTCAGTCTGGTGAAAATGGAAAGTTGTCTGGCACTTATATAGAATTGATTTGTCGGAATAAGCCCGATTTTTTTCTATTTGAAAATGTCAAAGGTCTTTATCGAACAACAAAACATAGGGAGTTTTTTGAGGCAATGAAATTGAAATTGATAAATGCTGGTTATTACATTACTGAAAAGCTAATCAATGCAATTGAATTTGGTGTTCCGCAAGATAGGGACAGAATAATTTTAATAGGTTTTCAGCGATACACTTTAGGCGAATTAGGTTTCAAATTAAATGGCTCACCAATTATTAAGAATTTTAATTGGGAGAAAAATACGTTATTTAAGAGCGATGAAGTGTTTGGACTGAATTGGCCAACATTAGAAAAATTTAAAGCAAATTCTAAGAAGCAAAGTCCACCAAATATTCCTTTGGAATTAACTGTCGAGAATTGGTTTAAAAAGAATAGTGTTGAACAGCACCCAAATGCAAAACATTATTTTACTCCACGTGCAGGACTTGCAAAGTTTGAAGTGATTGACGAAGGTGATGACTTAAAAAAATCATACAAACGACTACACCGTTGGCGTTATTCTCCAACTGCTGCATACGGAAATAATGAGGTTCATTTGCATCCTTATAAACCAAGGCGAATTTCGGTTGCCGAAGCATTAGCAATTCAGTCTTTACCAAAGGAGTTTGTAATACCTGATCACATTACACTAACCGATATGTTTAAGACTATAGGCAATGGAGTTCCGTTTTTAGCTGCTAAAGGTCTTGCTGAAAATATTTTTGATTTCATCTACAACAATCCAATTAGAGATTTGAAAGTATCATATGCAGAAATTAACAGCAAACAATATAGTAGCGTTCATCAATCAGCTTGATAAGAGAGCGACTTACAATTATTTAAATCCAAGGAATAAAGGAGTTATTCAAATTGTAGAAGTTGAATTGCCTGAAGGTCCAATCCGAATTAAGAGATGGGACCCGTCTAAGGGAGAAACATCAGCTAAGAAAAAAATTGAACCAATTTCAACGGAGTTAATTTGGCGAATTGCAAATGCCTTCACAGTTAATCAACCAATAAATTTTGACAGAGTGCTTGGCGGAAGCTACAACACACGAAGTGTGTTAGAAGCATTGCTTGCACATACTCCACAATTTCAATTTTGTTATCCTGGTCGTCTTGAAACTACTGGTGGAAACCCAACAGTTAAAAGAGGTCATAAACATTTGATGTGGACACCTGATGAGCCACACAAGAAGGGAATAATAAAGGAAACTAAAACAGAAATAGTCATTTCGGAAGTTCCAAATCTTGAAGTCTTTTACGATGCTTTAGTTCTGCCGTCTGAAAGTAAGTCGAATGATATTGATATTAATGTTCAGAGAAGGCACGCCCAAATTCAAATTGCACTTTATCACATTGGTCTGCAATTAGGTTTTAGAACTTGGGTTGCTCAAAATGATAAGGGAATTTTATACCAAAATAAAAAACTCGGAGAATTTGATGGAATAATAGTGTCGCTGAAAGATGAAAAATTAATGTCTGCATACGATGATGCTATTCGTGCGGCATTGATGATTGATTGCATTTGGTTTAAGAACGGTAAATTGATGCCCGCTGTAATGGAAGTTGAGCACTCAACGGGTGTAACAAGCGGTTTGTCAAGGATGAAAAACTTTAAAGATAAATTTCCGCCTTTCCCTACAAGATATGTCATTGTTGCTCCTGATGAGGATAGAGATAAAGTTGTCAAGGAAGCAAACAAGCCACAGTTTAACGATTTGAATACTCGGTTTTTTCCTTACTCTGCTGTCGAGGAGTTGTATGCTTTATGTCAAAAAAGAAAACTCAAAGGTGTCACAGAGGAGTTTTTGGATTGTTATATGGAGCCTGTCTTGATGAATTAATCCCCAAATTATTTTAAGTCAACCGTTGTCGTGCGGTTGCAAAATTTAGCTCTTTTGTTTTTGCGAAGGGTCGGCTTTTGTGTCGGGCAAAAACAAATGTGCTGAATGTGCGGTTGGTGATTTTTCTATTGGTTAATTGTTAGCTCGGTCGGTCGTCCTACCATTACCGGTAACGGGAGATAGACGCAACTGAGTAGCGCCTATTTCTCAATTAGCTGCATTCAGTCCAAGCAAAGAATGAAATAATCGACCCCACTTGCAACGGGTTTTTTCCCGTATTTTCTTTTTATGCCTATAAACTTCGAGTTTTAAAGGATAAAAATTCCCCTAACAGAGAAAGATTTGCGATAGAACTTCGGCCAGGGATGGAAACGAAAAGCCCGAAGTGGGTTGTCCCATCGCGCGCGGCCGGACTTGTAGTGAACAGCCCGGCCTTCTCACGATCCCGATTGCTAAAATCGGGATCGTGAGAAGGGGCCGCCAAAGGAATTTTAAATTTTTCTTACCACCAACGATGCATTGTGTCCGCCAAAGCCAAATGTATTACTGAGTGCAACGTTAACGGTTTTGTTGACCTTGGAGCCCAATGTCAGATTAAGTGTTGAAGGAACGGCAGGATCAACATCGGTTGTATTGATGGTAGCTGGAATAATATTATCTCTAACGGCCAAAACGCAAATGAGTGCTTCGATAGCGCCCGCTCCGCCAAGCAAGTGGCCGGTCGCTGATTTTGTTGCGCTTATGTTTAAGTGTGTTGGATTATTTCCAAATAATTTTACAATGGCTTTGGTTTCGCTCCCATCACCCAATAAGGTTGAAGTAGCATGCACATTTAAATAGTCTACCTCTTGAGGCGTTACACCTGCCTCTTCAAGCGCCAATTGCATTCCCAAAAATGCACCTTCCCCTTCGGGATGGGTGCTCGTTAAATGATAAGCATCTGCAGACATGCCGCCTCCTGCTACCTCCGCATAAATTTTTGCTCCTCGTGCTACCGCGTGATCATAGGATTCTAACACAAGCGCAACACCGCCTTCGCCCATTACAAAACCATCGCGGGTAGTATCAAACGGTCGCGAGGCAGTGGCAGGACTATCGTTGCGTGTAGACAATGCTTTCAATGCTCCAAACCCTCCAATTCCGGATTCATTAATGGCAGCCTCAGAACCACCTGCTACTATAATATCCGCTTTGTTCCATCGGATATAATTCATTGCTTCAATGATGGAAGTAGTAGAGGTTGCGCAAGCTGATACGGTAATAAAATTAGGCCCCATAAATCCATACTTCATGGAGATCCAACCCGCGGCTATGTCTGGAATAACTTTAGGAATGAAGAAGGGATTAAACCGTGGCGTGCCATCACCTTTGGCAAACTCCATTACCTGCTCTTGAAAAGTGAGGAAGCCTCCATTGCCAGAGCCCCATATTACACCAACCCTGCGCTTATTAATTTTATCATGGTTAATGCCTGCATCTTCTACTGCTTGCGTAGCGGCTACCATGGCATACTGAGTAAACAAATCCATCTTGCGGACTTCTTTCACATCAAAATGATTTTTAGGATCGTAGCCTTTTACCTCGCAGGCAAAACGCGTTTTGAATTTGGAGGTATCAAATCTTGTGATGGGTGCTGCACCACTTTTGCCCGCGAGTAGATTATTCCAGAAATCAGAAACTGTATTTCCTAACGGGGTGATGGCGCCAACGCCTGTAACAACAACTCTACGTAATTCCATATATAAATTTTCGATTTAACTATTAAGGTTTTAGTTCTCGTACAACGGCCTCTTGAATAACATAAAAATCTTTTTCGCTTGTTAATCGCGAAAGTTGAAGTGCTGCCAGCATGTTACTGATTACTAACAGTGCTTTTGTTCTGGCTGTTCCTGAAAAAGCAAAGGCCTTTTGATTTCTTCCTTCTTCTAAGATCGTGGTCACCCATTCCAGTATCGTATTGGCGAAAGTTTTCAACTCGCGAGCCACTTTGGGTTCAACGGTTTTTAAGTCAGTCGATAATGACCCAACCAGACAAACACGATCTTCTGATTTTATTGTTGAATAAATAGTTAGAAAAGCTTTTAATTGGATCTTGGGGTTTTTATCGGCTACCGAAGTCATTAGCGCACTAAGTTTATTGATGTGATCTTTCAAAATGGAAACACCCAGGTCAGCTTTTGAATGAAAATGATAATGAATGGAAGCGTTCTTAATCTTCAACTTTCGTGAAATATCATAAAAGCTAAAGGCATTGTATCCCTTTTCTCTGATCAATTGATCACCTAATTCAATAATGGTTTCCCGTGTGGTCATTCAAATAATATGCAAATGTACCTACCATCTAGTAGGTATGCAAATAATCAATATATTTCATGAATCGAACTCTTCTGTCTGATTTGATATTTTTCATGCTAAGCTGGTAAGGCAAAGAAAACTATTAGTGAAAAATGGAGTGAGCAAGGGCATTTACTTCCTGCCCATAATTCACTAAAATTATCAAAATAAAGACATTTTGTCATAAATAACTTGATATTTTACTGATAAATAGGCCATAATGGCTTATAAATTAAGCTAAATCGGTTAGGCATATTTTTCTCTAAAGGGTTATCAAGTGTTTAAAAACAATGTCAAACCAATAAAAAACAAAAGTTATGAGTATCATCCGTTATAATTCCGCTGACTATGTACCAAGTACATTCAGCAATTTAGTAGACCGATTCTTTAGTGAATCAGTAGCCCGCAGTGGCGGAAGTTCTTTTGTGCCCAAAGTGGACATCATTGAAAATGAAAAATCATTTGAAATCGATTTTGCTGTCCCCGGCCTCAACAAAGAGGATTTTAACATTGAGTTGAAGGATAACTATTTAACGGTGAGCGGTGAGCGCAAGCTGACGAACGAAAAGAAGGATAAAAACTTTCACTCTATTGAAACGAACTATGGCTCTTTCAGCCGCTCGTTCTCATTGCCTGAAAATGTAGATGCCACAAAAGCTGAGGCTAAGTACAACAACGGCATCTTGGAATTGACTATTCCAAAAGACGAAAAGAAGGAGTTGAAGCAAAGCATCAAAGTAAACTAAGTGTTGGGTTAGGTGCAGTGGGTAGGCGTCTCTCAAAAGGGGGCGCCTTTTCATTTTTTATTGCTGGCCTAACACCGTATCTTCATGGAATTATAAAGTAGCATTATGAAACGCTGGTTGTTGATTTCGGTGGTGGTATGTTCCGCATTTGCCGGAGCTATGATTGGCACGATGCTTACGTTGAAATATTATGGAGATCGACCGACCTATAATTCCATAGAACAACGGCAGAATTCACATTCCGTAAATTTCTCTCTTGATACTTCTTATCGGGTTCCGGCTTCCATCAATTTTGAAGCCGCTGCAAAGTTGGTTACTCCTGCGGTAGTACACATTCGCACCGTGTATGGACTTGGTAGTTTTAGTCTCAATGCGCTTGACAACTACATGAACCCGCATGCACAATCGTCTGGCTCTGGTGTGATCATTTCAGACGATGGATATATCGTAACAAATTATCATGTGATTGAAGATGCAAACTCCATCGAGGTAATCATGAACAACAATCAACGCTTCTTCGCAAAGTTAATAGGCAAAGACCCGAGCACCGATTTGGCACTGTTAAAAATTAAAGGAAAAAATTTTCCTTTCGTTAAGTATGGGAATTCTGATAATACCACTGTTGGTGAGTGGGTATTGGCAATAGGCAATCCTTTTGACCTTAACTCAACAGTAACTGCAGGCATTGTTAGTGCGCGCGCCAGAAACATCCGGATCTTGCAAGATAAAAATAATTTACAAATTGAATCCTTCATCCAAACCGATGCTGCTATCAACCCAGGTAACAGCGGTGGTGCATTAGTTAATTTGCACGGAGAATTAATTGGGATTAATTCAGCAATTGCAACGGCTACCGGAAGCTACTCAGGTTATTCATTTGCAATTCCGGTAAGCTTGGTAAAAAAAATCATTGATGATTTATTGGAATACGGACAAGTACAACGTGGTTTGTTGGGTATTCAGATTGCCGATGTCACCGCAGAAATTGCTGAAAGTAAAAAATTAGATATTGTTCAAGGTGTTTTCGTCAGTTTAGTTAATGCTGGAAGTGCTGCTGAAGTCTCAGGCATTGAAACGGGAGATGTAATCGTGGCTATCAATAATCATTCTGTTGCGGGAGTTTCTGAAATGCAAGAATGGGTAGCGCGCCATCGTCCGGGGCAATCGATAAAAGTTACTTATCGCAGAGACGGGAAAAATTACGAGGTGAAGGCAATACTAAAAAAATTCGATGGATCGAACGAAATGAAAAAGGCAGAGGTGAGTAGGGTAGAGGGTGTTGAATTAGAAGATCTATCGTATGCCAAGTTAACAGAACTAAATTTAGATGGTGGGGTGTTGATAAAAAAGGTAAGTGAAGGCAAATGGAAGAAGTCAGGGTTAAAAGAAAATTTCATCATCACTCATATCGATAAAGTGCCTGTTGATAACGCCTTTGACTTCAACCGAATTATGGAAATGAAAAAGGGAGGGGTCTTATTGGAAGGGGTTTTTAAAAATGGAGAAAGAGGAACGTTTGGAGTAGCGTTTTAAAATCCAATTTTTGAGGGCTAAGTCATAAAAGGGATAAGCGGGCAAAGGCTTGTGTCTGCTTGAATTGTTGTGTCTGCTTGAATTGATTTTAAAAATTTTCGTGTTATACAAATTTTTAAAGAATCTTGAATAGATGATTATTTGTGTTCCTCAATATAATCCATGGCAAAAGAAATGAAGTAACTTTGTAGCTATTAAAATCTACCTATGAAAAACTTTGGCATTAGAGAAGCCCTTTCAACACTTGGAATTAAAAGCAGCAACCTGGGTACTTCCACCGGTAAAAAGTGGATTCGATCGAAAGGAAAAAGCATTTCTTCCTACTCTCCGGCTGATGGAAGACTGATTGGTCGGGTGCAAGCTTCTGATGAAAGGGCTTTTGCAAAAGTTACTGAGCAAGCACAAAAAGCTTTTATAGAATGGAGGCAGGTACCGGCTCCCAAGCGTGGCGAAGTAGTTAGACAAATCGGAGAGGCGCTTCGTAAATACAAAGAGCCGTTGGGAAAATTGGTTTCATACGAGATGGGGAAATCATACCAAGAAGGATTAGGCGAAGTGCAAGAGATGATTGACATCTGCGATTTCGCAGTAGGCCTCTCTCGCCAACTCAATGGATTGACAATGCATTCTGAAAGACCTTTACATAGAATGTATGAACAATATCATCCTCTGGGCATTGTTGGCATAATTTCAGCTTTCAATTTTCCGGTAGCCGTTTGGGCGTGGAACACAATGTTAGCTTGGGTATGTGGTGATGTCTGTATCTGGAAGCCATCAGAAAAAACCCCGCTGTGCAGCGTTGCTTGTCAAAATATTATTACAAAGGTTTTTGCAAAGAATAATGTGCCTGAGGGAGTTTCCTGCATAGTGAATGGAGATTCTAAAATAGGGCAGCTGATGTGTGCCAATGAAAATATCCCGTTGGTATCAGCCACGGGATCTGTTAGAATGGGTAAGGCTGTTGGGCGAACAGTGAGTGAACGATTGGGCAGGGCTCTTTTAGAATTGGGAGGCAACAATGCTATCATCATTACAGAAAATGCTAATTTGGATATTGCCATCCGAGGTGCTTTGTTTGGAGCTGTCGGTACGGCAGGTCAACGGTGTACATCTACCCGCAGGCTCATCGTACACGAGACCATTTATGATGAAGTTAAGTCAAGATTAAAAAAGGCTTATGGTCAACTTAGCATCGGAAACCCATTGGACCAAACCAACCATGTTGGGCCATTAATTGATAAACTGGCTGTGAGGGCTTATAGAAATGCATTGAGAAAAATTGGACAAGAAGGCGGTAAATTTATTGTGCGGGGTGGTGTGCTTTCGGGCAAAGGATTTCAGTCGGGCTGCTATGTAAAACCTGCAATTGCAGAAGTAAAAAATAGCTACGCGATAGTACAACAAGAAACTTTCGCCCCTATCCTTTATTTAATAAAATACAAAACAATTGAAGAAGCTATTGAAATACAGAACGGTGTAAAGCAGGGATTGTCTTCCGCAATTATGACAACTAATCTACAGGAAATGGAAAAATTCCTTTCTCAAAATGGGTCAGATTGTGGAATTGCAAATGTTAATATTGGAACTTCTGGCGCGGAAATTGGTGGCGCTTTTGGAGGTGAAAAGGAAACCGGAGGAGGCCGCGAGTCGGGCTCAGATTCATGGAAAGTTTATATGCGCAGACAAACGAATACAATTAACTACGGAGACAACCTTCCACTGGCTCAAGGAATTAGATTTGATATCTAAACGGACTTGGAAAACCAAACTATTAACGCTACTTTTCCATTATAATAATTAAAAGATATGTCTACAAAAAAGTATAGAACTATCATGTTAATCGATGATAACGAAATCGACAACCTCATCAATCAAAAAATGATTGAGGCCGCCTCTATCACCGATAATATCTACACGCACACCGGAGCCAAGAGTGCCATCGAGTTTTTGAAAAACATGGAGAAGATGGACGTGGCTGATAAGGTTTTACCTGACATTATTTTCCTTGATATCGACATGCCATTGATGGATGGATTCCAGTTTTTGGATGAATTCGAGAAATTAACTCCTGTTACAAAGAAGAAATGCAAAATAGTGATGCTGACTTCTTCCATTAATCCACAGGATTTCAGCAGGGCTAAGAAATACACTAACGTAAAACTCTATCTAAACAAACCTCTTTCACACGACAGCATCATCAAGCTGGAGGTTTAGAGTTCAACTTAATTTATTCAGACTCAATAGCTGTGAGTCTCTTAATGAATGCCTCGTCCATTTTAATGAATGAAGTAGGTGAGAAATAGTTCACCTTCGCCTCTTTAAACTTAGGAATGATGGCAGCTATTTTCTTGGGTTTCTCTTTTTTGGCCTCGCTAGTAGCAATTTTCAAAATCTTTAAGAACAACAGAACGTTCTCACACTCAACTTTACCGAACATTCTAATTTGTCTTTGAATACTGCTAGAATGCTGGTTGAAAAGTTCAAAATCATGCGTCAAGCAATAAAGCAATCCTAAGAAAGCCTTGATTTCCATTTGCGCGATGGGAAAGCGCTTGAGACTAACTTCATTAATTAAGTTATTGATCAACTTTGCGGCTTCATCGTATTTCTCAACATAGTAGCAGCCCAGCGCTTTGTAAAGAATAAATATTATATGCTTTGGTAGGTCTTGCGGATCGGGTTCAATATCTGTTAATATTCTTTCGTTTTCTGCATACATTTCATTCTCCAATCCTAACCGAAGACTCCGCTCTAGCCGGGTAACAAAGAACTGGACAGAGAAGGTATAGTTTGGATAATTAACCAGCAAGCTGCCTGCCGCATCGTT
>JAYVPS010000324.1:0-11014 GCA_043757225.1 Cytophagales bacterium
AGATACAGTGGTCGGCTCTAAAAGCAGCTTTCAAAAAACTTGCCGAGCTTAAGCCAGACTATCAACTCTCTTTTGACTATGCGTAACTCCAGTTAGTAAGTTACTTTTAATATTTTTTCTTTGTATCTTCCGATTAGTAAATCAATTAAGGCATTAATTAAAGGACAGGGATCTAAACAAATTTTTTATGGAAAAACTTAAAATAGCTCTTTCTATTGCACTCTTAATGATAGGCTTGTTCGCAAAGGCACAAAAAATTGGGCTTCTATTGGATGCTTATGAAACCGATCGTTGGTACATGGATCAAAAATTCTTTACTGATAGGGTTAAGGAATTGGGAGGTGAATGTGTTGTTGAGGCTGCCTACGGTGATCCAGATGAACAAATGAGACTCGGAAAAAAAATGATTGCTGATGGTGTAAAAGTACTTGTGATTGTGCCTACGAATGCAGAAAAGAATGTGGCTATTGTAGAAGCTGCCAAGGCAGCGAATATTCCAGTGATTGCTTATGATCGACTAATTGATTCGAAAAATCTTTCATTTTATATATCTTACAACCCCTTTGATGTGGGAACCTCTCAGGCTAGATATGCAATGCAGAAAGTACCGAAAGGCAATTACGTACTTGTAAATGGCCCTGTATCGGATAACAATGCGATTTTTTTTAGAGAAGGTCAATTGAAAATACTTCAACCGGCCATTGATTCAAAAAGAATAAAGTTAGTTGGTGATTTGATTTTGGGAAGTTGGAGTGAACTTGAATCGATGATGAAAATGGATGATTTATTGAACGGCAAAAAAATTAAGATTGATGCAATTATTGCCGCCAATGACGCTTTAGCAAATGGTGCTCTGCAATCTTTACCAAAAGAACTTATAGGGAAAGTCGTAATCACTGGGCAGGATGCGGATATGAATGGACTAAGAAATATTATAGATGGTAAACAATCTATGACTATCTATAAGCCTATTAAGCCATTAGCATTTCAGGCGGCTGAAAGTGCTATTAAGTTAGCACGAGGAGAAAAGATAATGAATACCGTTAAAGTAAAAACGGGAGGCGGCGAAGTTGAAGCTGTTTTATTGAAGCCGGTTGTGGTGGATATTTTAAACTACAAAGAGACCGTGATAAAGGATGGCCATATAAAGTTGTCGGATATTTTGAATAAAAAATAGAAGCTAGCCTTGATTGGTTTCTTGTGAAGCATTATTAATCTAAACAGATTCTATTGGATGAACTGAATAAGGCCATTGAACTGATTTGTAGTTCCTTTCAATCAATTTTGAACGTAGCACTTTCTGTAATCGTCATCCAGCTATCTGTGCGGAAGGGTACTGCAGGAAATCCTTCTTTGTTAAATAAGTTAGCGTCTTCGGGGTTATCGGCCCAAGCAAAGCGCACCGCCTTGGGTTGCGTTATGGATTCATTGGCAACCACCACCTCACTCCCTTCAATCCAAGCTTTGGCATATTGAAATTTTTGATCGCTGCCGGCAATTTCAAATCCTTTTAAGTAGCCGTATTTGTCGTGAGCGATTAAGCCGCTACCAATATTTGTTAATGTTATTCTAATCTTGTTCCCTTCTACTTTCATCGCTTGATAAGCAGGACCACTATCGATCATTTTTTTATCATAAAGCCTGTTCAGGGCTATAGCAGCCAACCGGATGCCTACGTCTTGCTTGTTACGCGGATGAATATCAGTGGCCTCTCCGATGTCAGTAGTAACAGCCATTCCGGTGTTATTGAGTGATAGTGTCATCGTCTGTGCTTCCCGAAGCTCTGCCCAGGCACTTCCTTTTTCACTATTTCCATTCGCGGAATTGAAACTGGCCAACTGAACAAAATAGAAGGGGAAATCGCCTTGTTTAAAATGTTTACGCCAGTCTTGTATCATCAAAGGAAATGCGGCTCGGTATTGATAAGCACGTCCAGCATTCGATTCGCCTTGGTACCAAAGTGCCCCCCGAATGCTAAAGTTTATCAATGGGTTTAACATGGCATTAAAAAGAAGCGTTGGGTAGCTGTTCGGGCTGACCGTCCCATTGCTTAATAAACTTTCTATATTATAACGCCATTCTCCAGCCAACGGAAGTATTTTTGAACCAATTACTAACTGAATTTCTTTTGCCTTTCCGTAAATGCCGCCACCACCACCGGTATCAACCACTTTTATAGAAATAATATTTTTTCCTTCCTTCAGGATACCAGCCCTTATGTCGTAATTTCTTTTTGTATTGTAAGAATTGGTAGATCCTACTGCAGTGCCATTGACGAAAGTTTCATCGGTGTCATCAATCATACTTAATTCAAGTGTAGCAGCTTTGCCGGAATCTTCAGAGGATAGTGTTACTGTTTTTCTAAACCAGATTGTTCCATCCAATTCGCCTAGTTGATTCTCCCATGGCTGAGGAATAGCCATAGTTGGCCATTGACTATCATCCGCGGGTCCTTTCCAATTTATTATTTCTGTAGATGATGGCAACACCAGGTTAAGACTCGCTAGTCTTTTTTTAATGGCTTCATTTTTCTGTAGGGCGATTTCAGCCATGTTCAGATTGGGCATAGAAGCGATCATATCTTTAAATCTAGCATCTTGTTCAAAGGCTTCACGGCTGGTCCAGGTTTCAGAATGAGTGCCGCCCCATGAAGTGTTGATAAGACCAATGGGAACTTTTGTTTTGTTGTAGGCTTCGCGCGCAAAAAAATATCCTACCGCAGTAAAATCGCCTACGGTTTCTGGCGTACAGACTTTCCATTCACCGCCTTTTAGTTCTTCTTCTGGAGTAGTTGACATCGATTTTTCTACAGTGAAATGTCGTATAGTTGGGAAATTTCCTGCCTGTATTTCTTTTTCTGCATTGTTTGCCAAGCGCACTGGCCACTCCATGTTTGATTGACCTGAACAAACCCACACTTCACCCACAAGAATATTAGTGAGGGTAATGCTGTTTTTTCCTTTAACCGTTAAGGTATAAGGCCCTCCAGCTGATTCAGGGGTTAGCGACAATAACCATTTTCCGTTTTTATCTGCTTTGATTGTTTTTGTCTGTTGATTGAATTGCACCATGATTTTTTCGCCTGCGTCTGCCCAGCCCCAAAGCGTAATCGGCTTATCGCGTTGTAAGACCATATTACTGCCTAATAATTTTGGAAGACGCACATTAGCAAAGCAGACCAAGCTGATAAAAAGGAATACCAACAGGGTGGTTATTTTTTTAAATGGTTTCATTGGGTAGTATTTGGGAATCAATTTACGAAATTAAATTACACGGAATGACCGTATTGGAAAATAGTGCATTGACTCCATATTAAAGCTAGAGAAGGAATGTGAATATCATTCTTATTCTTGATTGCAAGAAAGCAAATTTATTTCTCAAAAGTCTCCTTAGCTTTTGATGCCCATTCTTTTTTCACTTCATTAAAATCTGAGATAAACTTTTTGTTCTGAAACAGCTTGTTCACAAACTGTCTGGCAAATATTCCATGGTCTGCCTTAATTTTCTTTTACTCGTGAGAAGGCAAAAAATATTTCTCGTCCGATTTGGTGAACGCGTTCAGCGTACTTCTCGGTTTCCTGCGGTGTGCCATCAAATTCTTTTGGATCATCATAGGTAAGCGCAATTCTTTTTGAGGCGCCCACTACCAACGGACAGTTTTCATCAGCATGAGAGCACGTCATGATAGCCGCAAAGCCGATGTTATGATTGAAGGGATCGTCATACTTTTTTGAAAAAGCAATAACCGGAGGAGCATCATTGGAGTAACGAACTTCATAGGTCGGGTTATCTCCTTCTTTTGTCTTGATGATAGTGAAGCCCGCATCTTGCATTGCTTTTACCGCTCTTGGATTAAAAGCGGTTGCTTCCGTTCCACCAGAAAAGCATTCTACATTAGCGATACCAAAATAATGAGCTGCAGCTTGCGCCCATAGTTGAGAAAGATGACTTCTTCTTGAATTATGAGTACAGATAAAATTTAAGTACACCGTTTGGTTTGCAGCAATTTTAGGTTGAACAAACTGCGTTAATTCCTTTAGTATTTCCTTTCGTTCTTTTGAAATCTGATCAAATTCATTTTTGAATTGCTCAATGTTTGGTATTAAGGCAAGGAATAGATTTACGTTTTGGACTGAAGACATAAGTAAGGTATTTAGATAAAGTTTAATGGAGTTGGTTATTGGTTAATCGCAACATCCTGGCGCGCAGCAAGCTTCAGGTTTTTCAGCGTAGACGGTTACACTAAAAATACCGGTGTTTCCACCCTTGAAATTCTCCATTGCCTCGGCTGATAAATATTCTTTCAGAATTTCATCGGGCAATGTTATTCTCTTTTCTTTTTGAACGCTGATGTTGATAAAACCTGCCTCTTTTATAATGGATAGGTATTCATCTTTTTGAATGGCACCTGAAACACAGCCTGCATACATCTCAGCGCTTTTCTGCAATCCTTCAGGAAGGTCACCAACTAATACAATATCCGAAACGCTAAAGTGTCCACCCTTTTTTAACACGCGGAAAGTTTCGGCAAAGGCTTGTTTCTTATTCGGCACTAAATTCAACACACAATTGCTCACCACTACATCGGCCACATTTCCGGCCAACGGAATGTTCTCAATATCGCCTTGTCTGAACTCTACATTTTTATAATTGAGTTTTTCTGCATTGGCTTTTGCCTTATTTATCATCTTATCGGTAAAGTCGATACCAATCACTTTACCTTTTTCTCCTGTAATGGAGCGTGCGACAAACGCATCATTGCCAGCGCCAGCGCCTAGATCAACTACTGTATCGCCTTCTTTTATTAATGCGAATTCTGTTGGCAAACCACAACCCAGTCCAAGGTCTGCGCCTGCTACATAACCTTCTAATTTAGAGTAGTCGTCTGCCATTACGGTATAATCTACCGTTGAGCAACCACAAGTTGCGCCACAGCAACTCGCTTCGTTCGTTTCTTTACTTTGTTCAGCAATCTGGCCGTATTTTTCTTTTACCAATTGCTTAAGTTGTTCGGATGTTTCAGTTGTAGTCATAAATGTATTTTTAAGTTATCGTAATATTGCGATCAGTAAGTTCAAAAAAATAGCTAACAGCAGTTTGGTTCTTTAAAGCTTTCAAATAAATCGCCAAGAACTTTTTTCGCTCTTGTCCAGGCTTTCTCATTTATGCAATAGCAAATGCTTGGCCCATCAATATCTCCTTTGATAAGCCCGGCCTTTTTCAATTCACTTAAATGTTGCGATACGGTTGATTGAGAAAGCGGCAACTCATCAACAATATCTCCACATACGCACGACTTTGATTTGATCAAAAACTGAAGGATGGCAATACGTGCGGGATGCCCGAGAGCCTTGGCCAAACCCGCCAGGTCGTTTTGTGCTTTGGTAAATTCTTCGGTTTTGGTGAGTCCCATATACCTATAATCGTAATATTACGATAAATGTTTCAAAACTTCAATAATTATTTTTGAAGAGTCATTTTAACTTGCTGGATAGTTAAGTCTTTGTATTTCTCAGAAAAGGCATCTATAAACGGATATGAAATTGAATGATCGCCACCAAGGGAAAGAATCTTAGTGGCTATTTTTAATTCTTCGCTAATGGATTCTTTAATAAAAGCGCAAACGCTTTTGGGATCGTTGTTTTTAAAATGAAGATCACCCTTGCCAATATAAGTTGAGCGGTTGTTAATTTCGGCTCCTCGCTCGGAAAATAAATTGGCAGAACTTTCTTGTTCCGTGAGTCTAATTCTTCCTGGTGCTAGTGTGGGATCCATTAAGGACGGAGGACTTTCCATCAAAAGATATTCCCAGTAAACTAATCATATTAGAAATTTGGCGACAACAAATACTTGGTATAGAAATCGTCAATCACTTTTACGGCATCTTCCGGGGTATCCACAATACTAAAGAGATCTAAATCCTCGGGCGAAATCATTCCTTCAACAACTAATACCTTTTTAATCCAATCCATCATCCCCGCCCAAAACTTTTTACCCACTAAGACAATAGGGAAGCGGCCGATTTTTTTTGTTTGGATTAATGTCAACGCTTCACTTAGCTCATCAATTGTTCCGAACCCTCCGGGCATTACAATAAATCCTTGTGAATATTTTACAAACATTACCTTGCGCACAAAAAAGTAATCGAACGTAATGAGTTTGTCAGGATCAATGTAGGCGTTGCCTTTTTGCTCGTGCGGCAGATAGATGTTAAGCCCAACAGATTTTCCGCCTGCACGATTGGCTCCTTTATTGCCGGCTTCCATAATGCCGGGTCCACCACCGGTCACTACGCCATAGCCCTGTTGCACTAAAAGGTAAGCGATTTCCTCAGCTATTTTATAATACTCATGACCGGGCTTTATTCGTGCCGAGCCAAAAATGGTTACGCAAGGACCAATCTTAGCAAGTTTTTCAAACCCTTCAACAAACTCGCTCATTACTTTGAAGATTACCCAAGAGTCTGAGCTTTTAATTTCTGCCCAGTCTTTGTCTTTAAACGCTTTGCGGATGCGATGCTCTTCTTCCAACGCATTTTGTATTTTTTCCGCCTTGTCAACTTTCTTTACTTTTTTGGTAGCCATTGTTCTATCTTGTTAAAAGTTTGAAGTTAAAGAAATGAATTTACAATTCTACTTTCATCCATCAACCAAAAGATTTAGCCGTGCATAATAAAATAGATGAATGGAGCATAAAGGGAAAAGGAGTTACTGGTATTTTGGCCATCACTCTTTATTTGCTGACCGCTTGTACACGTACACAGCCTAGCGCTAACGAATCGTGGGCATTGCTTCCTTTTACGAAAACAGATAGTCTCAATCCAATCTTATCAGCTGGAACAGGTTCATTCAGTTGCCCCATTCTCAAACAACCTGTTAAGTGGGAAGAAAAAGACGTGTTTAATCCCGCAGCCGTTGTTCGTCATGATACTGTGTTTCTATTGTATCGTGCCGAAGATGTGATTGGAAAGTATGCTGGCACTTCAAGAATTGGTTTAGCTTTTAGCTTAGATGGATTACATTTCACCAGACGTAGGGAACCGATCCTTTTTCCAGCGGAAGATTTTATGAAGACGTATGAATGGGAAGGTGGCATCGAAGACCCAAGAATTATTGAAAGTCCTGAAGGAGTTTATTTCCTTACCTATACCGCCTATGATGGAAATCTGGCGAGACTTTGCATCGCCTCTTCCAATGATTTAATCCATTGGACAAAGCATGGTCTTGTATTAAAAGGTAATTATGAAAATACCTGGAGTAAGTCTGGAGCCATTGTTGGGAAACAAGAGGGTGAAAAAATTATTGCTCAAAAAATAAATGGATTGTACCAAATGTATTTTGGTGATACTGATTTGTTTATGGCTACTTCCGAAGATTTGATAAAATGGAACCCGATTGAAGAAAACGGAAAACTGAAATCTGTTCTCAAACCCAGGCTCGGCTATTTCGATAGTCGACTGGTGGAAAGTGGCCCGTATGCGTTATTATCTGAAAAAGGAATTTTGCTTTTGTATAATGGCATGAACCGAAATGAAGGTGGAGACACGATCCTTGCAAAAGGCGCCTACTGTGCCGGCCAAGCCTTATTTGATTCAACGGATCCCACAAAATTAATCGGGCGGCTGAAGCAAAATTTCCTACGACCAGATCAGCCCTATGAAATCAACGGTCAAGTAAATCAGGTTTGCTTTATAGAAGGCCTTGTACCTTTTAAGGATAAATGGTTTTTGTATTATGGAACTGCCGATTCTAAAATAGGCGTGGCGACCTCACCCCGACATTAGGCCTTACCTAGCAAATTCGTGAGTGCCTCATTCAGAGAAGTATAGTTGAAAGTAAATCCGGCTTGTTGAATTTTTTCGGAAGACACCTTGCTTCCATTCAGCACGATATCCGCCATCTCTCCCAAAATAATTCTTAAGGCAAATTCTGGAACAGAAGGGAGTACTAATGGCTTGCTTAACGCCTGTGCAATGGCTTGTGTCATCTCTCTGTTCGTTACCCACCCGGCCCCTACGGCATTGTATACACCGTTCATATTTTCATCATCTATTGCTTTTATAAACATGCCGCACAAATCATCAATATGAATCCAGCTGAGGTACTGTTTACCAGAGCCAAGTGGCGCACCAAGTCCATACCGAATGGGTTTGGCTATTTCTGCCAAAGCGCCACCCTTTTCACTTAGTACAATACCAATCCTGAGTTTTATTACACGAATTCCAAGAGTCGATATTTTATTAACTTCACTTTCCCATTGCGCTGTTACCTGAGCCAGAAAATCAGAACCAGGTCGGCTTTCCTCTAGGAAAATTTCATCTTTTAATCCAAACCCATAATAACCAATGGCAGATGCAGCTACGATAGTTTTTATCTGGTGCTTTTCTTTTTTTAAGTATTCGTAGAGCAATGCTGTTGATTGAACACGGCTGTTCAGAATTTCTTTTTTCCTTTCGAAATTCCATCGTTTGTCGGCCACGCCAACTCCCGCCAAATGGACAATAGTGTTGACACCAGCAAATGCCCTTAAATCCAACTCCCCCTTACGGATATCCCAAACAAATGAAGGCACTATTCCAGGCCTTTCGCTTCTACCCAAATGACTTACCCGATATTCCTTTTGCAAAAGAAGTTCAGTTAATCTTGTGCCTACCAACCCAGAAGCACCGGTGATCAAGATTTTCTTGCCCATTATTTGTAGTTTTGAAACAGGGAAACTGAATTTTTCCATAAACTCCTTAAAAATAACATAACCGGTATGAATAAGTTTAGTTGGATCGTATTGTTTCTCTTCTTGGGTAGTGTTGCTAATTCTCAGACGGTAACAGTAAAAAACCAGTCTGAAAAAATAAAGGGCGAAAGCACAGAAGGATTTGCTGTTAACCTAGATGGTAAGCGTCCAGATGTAAACAGTTCGTTCAATAAATTTTTAAAGGAACTGGGCAAAATAAAATTCTTATCCTCTGATCCAGTAGTGGTAACTGAGCCAATTTTCAATGGCACTGTTTATCCAAAGGGTGCTATTTATGCCCTTACAAGCGAAGGCGGCAATGTGGTTACGGTTTGGTTGGGAATTAAACCAAGCGAATGGGAAACTAAAGATGTAAGCTTTATTAATAAGCAGTTAGAAAAATTGTTATATCAATATGGCATTCAATTTTATCGCAATAAAATGCAAGACCAAATCAATGAGAGCCAACAAGCAGCCGATGCAGTGGAGAAACAAGCGTTGCGTTTCCAAGGCCAGGGAAAAGATCTGGCAACCAAACTTGCCAACAACGAGGTAGAAAAAATTAAGATTGATAAATCCCTTGAAGCTAACAAGCTGGAGAACATAGCTTTGAAAATAAAGATTGAGAATAATAAAAAAGCACAAGACTCTGTTGCAAATGCAGCAGTTCAAATTAAAAAGGTGAAAGAAGCGCAAGTAGAAAAATTAAGAAAAATTAACTAACTAGCAAAACACATAATTGGTAAGTCGCTATCTAGTAGTGGTACGCCCCGATTGAAAGAAAAAAATGTGTACCTCCACATTAGGCCCGAAATACAAAAAGTCATTATAGACAATCTTAAATCAATAGTAAAATCGACCAGTATTGTTTTATAGGAGAAACCTAATCGTGGAGACACAGATAAACAAAAACACAGCATAAATTAATCTCATGAAGTAACTAGTCTAAAAAAAAATCCTGACGAAACTGTCAGGATTTTTATGTTGATGTAAAGAGAACTTCCTAGAAGATATATCTAACTCCTACTTGCCCTTGCCACCTTGAACTAAACTGATCAATTGAATAAGTTGCGGTCGGCTTTGTAAAACTATAAACAGGCTCGGTAAAAGAATTGGCTCCTCTTGTCACAGTAAGCCCCGTGTTTACAGAACCATTACGAGTGTTTGGCACAAAATAGGTTATACCCCAATCTTTGTTAAGTAAGTTAGTGAGATTGATAATATCAAAAGTGACCTGAATTTTATTCATTTTGGATCCCACTTTAAAATTGAAGTCATGCATGAATCGCAAATCCAACTGATTGTTCCAAGGCGTTCTACCTCCATTACGCTCTGTAAATTGACCTCTGCGCGAACTTAGGTAATCATCATTATTGATGTAAGCATCAAAATCAGCAGCTTGTTGAGAAGTTGTAAAATTCAAGTCTGTAGCTTTGTTGGGTATAAAAGCCAAATCTACTTGTTGCCCGTTGCGTGTTAAATTATTGCTACCAATCACATAAGTGAAAGGAGAACCCGATTGGGCTGTAAATACCAATGAAAGATACGTAGTCATTCTTTCACTCCAACTCTTATGATATTGAATAGTTGATACAATGCGATGTCTTATATCAAAATTTGAAAGAGAAGATATAGGATTGTTTGGATTCAAATTTTGATTTAATTGCCAACCAGATTCAGGAGAATTTCTAATTCCATTTAAAACATCTTTTGATTGGCCATAGGTGTAGGCCGCCATAAATCCTAATCCAAAAGGATATGTTTTAGAAAGTTGGGCTGTAATCTGGTAACGTTCTCCCTGATCGGTATTGGTTATCAAATAAGCACTGGAAAAATTATTAGTAACTCGATTTCCGGTTCCCGTCTTAGTAGTGCTACCTGCATAAAGTGGTTGTTGTTTATTTATATCATAACTGGCATAAAACGAGGAGTCTTTCAAGTTAATTTGCTTCATCATCACATCCTTAATGGTTTTTGTGTAGATGGCTTCCAATGTCAATTTATATCCTTTTGGTAAATTAAAATCAACTGCCAAATTACTTCTCCACATTCTTGGCATTTGAAAATTATTGTCAATCAAATCTATCTCTTTTCGTGCACCTGCTCCCTTGGATGTTGCAAAATTCTGAAATTGGGTCTGATCTGTTGGTATTTGTGTTCCTGCCACAGGTGGATTCAAATCCATTGCACCTAAGGTTGTACCCTCTAATATATATGCATTCCCAATCCAAGCAAAAGGGATGCGGCCTGTAAATAAACCTGAACCACCTCGAATTATTGTCTT